>CAYGYI010000001.1:0-50348 GCA_964354055.1 uncultured Candidatus Bathyarchaeia archaeon
GCTGCTTACGACGTGGACTACCCCAGCTCAACAATCAGCATCTTCGGCGAATGGGAACGACTCCCAATGGGCAGCGTAAACCTTGCAACAGGCAACTACAACTGCCAAATAGTCCTAACAGAAGAATCATTTCACGGCACAGGCCCACTGGAAGGAAACTGGGCAGCCGCAATGAGTACAAACGTCTCTTTTACAATAGCGCCCTAACACGCGCGCTAACTCCGGAACTGACCTACGCGGGATCGCACTGCCCGACATGGCAGTGCAATTGTCCGTAACATTCGAGTTCCAATCGTCAGCCACAAGGAATTCCAAGGTGATGTTCCTCTGCTTCGGAATAGACAGCGCAGACAAGCCTGCAGAAACTCCTTTTAGCAAAAGAACAATGTTTGTCATTCCATATGTTCCCAGCACCATTCTTGGGCTCGGGGCAATGGTCGGCGTTCTGGGTATTTACTATTTCAGCAAGGGAAGGACAAAACGACTCACCGAGTAATGAGCACCTGAACCTAGAACGCGCTACCTCTTGTTTCCCAAAAACCATCTAGTCAGCTTAGTTATTCCCTTTTCAAGATCGTATTCAGGCTCGTATCCGAGGATTCTTCTGGCTTTCTCGATGCAAGCGTAGCTATGTCTTATGTCTGCAACCCTACTTCCTTTGTGGATCGGTCTCAACTGCTTACCTATTTTCTCTTGAAGTCTCCGTAACAACTCGTTCATGGACGATGGTTGACCAGTCGCAATATTGAACACTTCACCTGCCGCCTTCTCCGTAGTCAATGCTAACATGTTGGCTTCTACAACGTCTTCAACATAAACAAAATCTCTAGTCTGTCTCCCATCACCAAAAACAACCGGTCGCTCATCCCGCATCAAACGGTCCATAAATATCGGAATGACCCCACTATAGACACTCGAAGTCTGCCTGGGCCCGTAAACATTAAAATACCGCAAGCAGACAGTCTCGAGGCCACATGCTTTGTGGAAGACCACAGCATAATTCTCCGAGGCCAATTCTGCGACGGCATACGGCGAAACCGGATTCGGAGCCAAGCTTTCCTCAATGGGCAATCTCTTTGTGTCACCATATATTGAGGCCGACGAAGCCTGAACGTACCTTCTCACTCCAGAATCAAGGCAAGCTTTAAGGAGATTCAGCGTCCCACCAACATTCACTTCGTTTGCCAAGATTGGATCTTCAATCGAGCGAGGAATGCCAACCACCGCAGCTTCATTGAACACAGCATCAGCATCTTTAACCGCACTTTTTACAGTGCCATAATTTCGAACGTCCCCTTCTATGAAATGGAATTTTCTGTTGGCTTTGTGGCTCCCAAGGTTTTCAATCTTACCCGTGTACAGATTATCCAGCACGACCACTTCTACTTCTTTTTTCAAGAGCCTGTCCACAATATGACTGCCTATGAACCCAGCGCCGCCCGCCACAAGAACACGCGAGAAACTCTTAATTTTCCGATTCATGTCTTTTTTCTATGCATCTTGCGGTAATTAAAGATTGACAGTCACGCAAGAAGAACAATGAGAACGTAGCCATAAACTTGAAACCGTAAACCGTAAACCCTTGTATGTAGGAGGTGAACTCGACTTGAGCAAAGACCAAGCCATCGGCGCAGCAATCCTCGCAGTATGCCTATTGATAGGCATATTCTACGTTGCCACACTCTTCTATCCACAATGGCTCAACACACTCGGCATTCAAGCGACACAGTCAAACATACAATTCTGGGCAATCGCAATTCCCGTACTCATCGTCTTCATCGCCATCCTCGCCATAGGCGGCTGGATCGGCTGGACGATGGCTACCACACCACCACCAAAACCAATAGAAGAAACAACAAGCACAGACGAGCCAAAATCCACTGAAAGCAAAGAGCCATAGGAGCCACGTCTGCAACTCCTAAACCTGACCATTATTTCTTTCCAGACGCCCTGACGACTTTTCTGCCGCAAGTATTGCGGCGGTCGCCTTCGCTCCAGCGGAAGCGCGCGCTGCCTAGAAAAATGCCAAGAGACTGAACCGGCAATCGTGCTCTCCGCCAGTAGATGACATTGCTGGCGTAGTAAGCTCCTCCGCAGACTCCGATGTAACCTCCTCCTTTAGACACATAGTTCCTTATGTTTTGTCTGCCTGTCGATGATATGCTGTTGGCGTACTCATACATGTCTCCTCCAGGAATGCACAGTAAACTGAAATCGTCCAAGTCGTGCGTGCGCTTTTCGCTTCTTCGATTTTCCTCAAATCATCAAACAGCTTGATCATCGTATCATCCATTTTCGGTCTTTGTCGTATTCTCTTGCTCTTCTTACGATCGAGCATTTCCAGGTTCTCTAATATCCTGTCTAAGCCCGGGTCGCTGCTGCAGAGCCGATTGTATTACAATATGCAAGTTGGCGGCGCTGACAGCGTTCGGATCGTTTGGATAACATTCCTGGGCAATAGCACACAAGGCTAGGCCTTTTACGTGTTAGGTCCTGGCCTTGGGAAAAGGTAATAAGCTCTGTGGGAAATGTGCATTCCGAGGAAAGGAAACGAAGAATGGATGTTCTTGAGGCTATAAGGTCGCGTAGAAGCATCAGAAAATACAAGATAGAATCTATCCCTGAAGAGAAGCTGAACACTATTCTCGAAGCTGCTCGTCTGGCGCCTTCTGCCGCCAACCGTCAACCATGGCGCTTCGTAGTAGTCCAAAGCGTAGATCAGAAGAAGGCTCTGGCGGAAGCAGCAAACAATCAGACATTTCTGAGCAACGCTGCCGTGATCGTTGCAGCAGTAGGGGATTCAGGGTTGTCTGCAAAATGGCACGAGAAAGACACGATGATAGCCTTGGAGCACATGGTTCTTGCGGCCACGGCTCTTGGCTATGGCACTTGCTGGATAGGGGCCTTCGACGAAGAGGCGGTGAAGAGTCTTCTAAAGATCCCTGAGAAAATGAAAGTGGTTGCCCTGTTGCCGATCGGTATACCTGATGAGTTACCAGCCCCCAGACCGAGGAGAGAGTTTTCAGAGACTTTCTTCAAAGAAGAATGGCACCTGCTGTAAATGTCCTTGGAAAAGAGCTCGCGAAACTGGAATTCCGGCAGCTCCGAAGAGCGTTCAAACCCGATAATAGTGTGCTATCAGGTGGCCGAAGGTGAGCATGACTTTTTCTCTGTGAAAGAATATGGAGCGTTTGAGGGATATGTCTGCCAGTTGGATATCGCCAAGCACCTGTTCAACGTCTAGGGCTGAATCTTAGCGGATATCGTGTTCAACAAGAACAATGGATATTGAGCGTGTTGGCTAGGTGTCGGCAATCGCACAGTTCTCTTCCTCTATGATTGTCGTGATTTCCAGCGTGTCTTCTTTTGCAGTTGCCTCGGAGTCGTGTGGTCTGCGTTCGACTTGTTTGGAGCTTGTGTAGAAGAGGGCCCATCCGATCAGCCACATGAACGCCGCCACTGGAAATAGAAATATGGTGATTATGTGCCTTCGCATTTCCTAGATCTCTCCAAGATGCTGTGCGCCTTCAAGAAAGAAGCGAGCTGCAACTGGCTGAAAAGGTTTAGGAACGCAGAATACGTATTCATGATCAACGTTTGAGCTTGAGCCTAGTTGGTATCAGGTTTCTGAGTATGTCTATTGGTTTGCGTTTCTCTGGAAAGGAAATTTCTGTTTTCCACGCTTGCACGGGTTCGTCTTCTATGTTGGCTATCTTCTTTTCTACTATGCCGGTTTTTTCTGCGTCAGAGAGTCTCTGGATCAGTTCTTCTTTACTCGTTGTTTGTCCTGTGATGTTTGCGAAAGCTTGCAGTATGGTGTTCAGTGTGGGTGGTTTTTGTTTTTCGGCTTGTCGGACTGCATCTATGATTTGCTTGTTGGTTTTGGAGAGTTTGCCGTATGCTATTGTGTTCTGTTTCTTCTCTTTTCTCTTGTCTAGGGCGTACAGTAGGATTATTGCGACTAGGAATGCCGTTGTTAGGATGAACAGCTTGTCTCCGTTGTGGGACAGTAGCAGTGCGGTTTGAGACCATGTTTTGATTGATCCCCAATGTTCAGTTATTCGTGTGGCTACTATTAGAAGCTCGCCTTCTATTGCTGGAACTTCTCTTATTGAGTTTGGGTAAGCTATGACGCTTATTTTCACTTGTTTTGTTTGGGCTGTTGAGTTGATTCTGAAGACTGAGGTTTCGTACCAGTACAGCACTGCTTGAGTTTCATTTGTGTCTGTGTAGTTGAAAGCGAAGTAGCGACCGATTATAGGCGGATTCTGGAGTAGTAGGATGTCTCTCAGGTCGATTTGGTTGACTGTGGGCTGTTTTCCGTGGGTTAGCGGCCATGTTATGAGGCAGGTTTCCCATCGATGAAGCGATGACTTGGCCGAGGCGATTTCCACGGTCACCCAGATCCAGTATCCGCTTTCGTTTTCTGGCTCATATAAGTAGATTAGGGACGCGTCCTGCTGGGCTCTTTGTTCGAATGCTTCGTCGCGACCCAGATAGTGGAGTATGTATTCGTTGAGTTGTGGCAGGAGGGCTGTCGTTGCGTTTCCGCCTGTGGCGGTTTGCGTAATTATCTCTGCCGGGCCTTCTGTTAGCGCGAATACTGGTGTTTGTATGGACATGACGAGGACTACGCTGAGGATCAGCGCTGAAACCTTTGCCAGGTCTTTCTTGCGAATCTTGTTGAAGTGCATATTCTGTATTTTGCCGCACGCGAGACAGAAGTCGTCGGCTGTTTTTGGTTGGGGGCTGCATTCTGGGCATTTCAGTGTCGGTCTTGGCGTTATTCTGGTTTTGAAGAGTTTTTCTGAGATAACGAGCAGCATGAATGTGCCGAGAAAGATCAGTACCCATCCGCCGAATAGGTGGAACATGTTCAGGGCCAGATCTTCGCCGTAGTAATATCCTAGTATGCCTATTATTGCGATGCGTAGCACGTTGAGCATGTATATTAGTGGAAATCCTAGAAGGAACATTGCTCCTTTTTTCCAGAGCTTGTCTCTGATTATGTACGCTATGAAGAGGGCAAAAATGAAGAAGCCTATTTGAGAGTATATGCCTGAACAGGCGATGTCAACTTGTAGAGGAATGATGGTTCCGTCTGGTTGGGTGACGGTTATTGTCGGTATGCCGTCTATGGTGCTTAGGCTTACTGGGATGCTGAGGATCTTCAATAGGTTGTATGACAAGTCAGAGCTGAAACTTGAGAGTAGCGAGCCAACGTAGTACAGGATTTCTGCTGGTGGTGGAACGAGCAGAAAGAGGAAGACTATTGGGAAGAGAATTTGTCTTAGGGTCTGCATGTTAAAGAGTATGAGCACGCACGCTGACACAAAGATCGGCAGTGCCAGCATATGGTATTCCAGCGGGGTGAATGTATAGGAGCCGTACCAGTAGAGCAGAAGTGAAGCCAGGAAAAGCAATGCGCCCGCAACTTCGTTGAGTGGGATTTTCTTCCACAGTTTTGATGGTTCGAGGGGCACTGCTGCTTTGATCATTTTTCTTTTGCGGTAGAAAAGGTAGGCGAGCAGGAACGGGATTACGAGTACGTAGCTTGTGACTTCGCTTTGCAGAGCATCAGTGAATATTATAGTTAGGTCCTGCCAGAACAGCACGAGTGCAGTTGCTCCTACTACGGCGGCTTTGACGATCACAATTAGGGTTTCTCTGGTCGTCGACAGGACCCACTGTTGATATCTTATGATTGGGGCTGCAATAAGTGCCAGCAGACGGGTTTTTTTTGTGACCTGTGTGATCATTTGAAGCTCGGATGCGGTCACAATTTTTGTCATTGGCGCCAACGTTATGTAGGTGAAAAGGTAAAGGAGGGCGCCTACTCCAAGGTCCGTGATTCTGGACAGATGAGCAAAACGTGTTAGCAGAAGCGGGGGCACGCTGGATATGGCTGAAACCAAGTAGATTTTGACGAGAGAACGAGTGTCAAATTCGATGTGAAACTTTCTTCTGGCGCGGTATGAGCCATATGCTATGCCTGCTGTGCTTGCGATCAGTATAGCTATAATTGAGCCTTGTACGCTGTAAGCGCGTGTGAGTATTGGGGATAGGACAGCAAGTATTACGAAGCCGATTAGGCTTATCATTAAAGTAGTTTTTGTTTCTCCTAAGCCATTGAAGAAACTTGTCAGCGTGAGGTAGCCCAGTCCGACGAGAAGATAGATGAGGCAATATGTTGCCAGGAATTGCGGAGCCGTCTGGTATTCTAAGCCGTAGATTATCTGCACAATTTGGGTGGAATACATTATGATGAGCACTGTTATCGGCAGAACGAGCTCAGCGGTGTATTTGTTTGCGAGTTTGAAGAATCTCTTTATCTTCTGGTCTGTTGAAGAATCAAGTTTGGCGAATGCAGGCAACAGCGCAGTGGTTATCGGTATCGAAACCACGGACAATAGTGTGGCGAAGTTTGTGGCTGCTTTGTAGTTTCCGACGTCGGCTGTTGTTGTGAAGATTGCCAGCATAAAGCCTTGGTAAAACGAGATGAATCCTGACAGCAGCAAAGAAATGTAAAGTGGTGCGCCGTATTTCATGAGGGTTTTCAGGTCATCTTTGACGTTCTGGTCATTCTTGGGATCTTGCTTTTTGCGTAGTACGATGAAGAGGATGAAAGCTCCGGCGGCAGCAGCAATTATGTAGCTTGCCACATGTCCCGTTATTGCGCCTGCTACTCCCAAGCCTAGAAGCACGAGTGCGATGGACAGTATGCTTTTGGCTAGTGCCTGGATGTTTGTTGCCAGCAGGTTGTACTCTGTTTTGTCTAGGCCTACGAATGCTGAGGTTGCGGTTGAGAATATTACCTGGAAGAGTACTGAAACTGATGCTAACCTGACGTAGAAGGCTAGTTCTGCGCTATTGAGAACTGTCGATGCAAGGAGGTCTGCGAAGGCGTAGTTTATGATGAATAGGACTATTCCCACCGCTGCTCTGAGTAGTAGAGCGTACTTGAGCATTTTTGTTAGCCGATTTAATTCGCCTTTTGCGTTGAGACCTGCGGCGAATTTTGTTACGCCCTGTCCTATGCCGAGGTCTGCGAAAAGATAGAGAAGTTGAGGTATAAGAAAGGCGAGCGTGTATTGCCCGTACAGGTCAGGACCCAGAAATCTTCCGACAAGTATTGAAGCAACTGCCATGATGACAGTTGCCAGAGCCGTTCCTGAGATCAGAAAGAAGCTACCGCGGGCTGAATCCTCCGCTATTTTGACTAGTTCATCTGCCATTTTGTCTTTCTCTCTGTGGATCTACGTGGATTTCCTGATTCTGGCTTGGTGTTCTCGTGCCACTGCGACTGTGGCGAATATGGTTGTAAGCGTCAGCAGGCTTAGTACTATGGGGGTCAGTCGTATGCCCCATGGCGTGTAGTTCAGGAGCAAGCCGACAAGCGGGACTAATGCTAAGCTTAGACCTATGCTGAGTGCTATGCGTTCCACGGTGTCAAGGTTTGTTGTGGTTTTTATTTGAGCTTGGTTCTCTTTGGGGAATAAGGCTTTTATGAAGGTGTAGCCAGGCAGCCATAAAACGAAGATTGTGCCGAGAATGTATCTCATGTAAACTAGTGGGAAAGCGTTTTCTGGAATAGCGAAAACTACTGCTGCAGTCACCAGAGTCAAAACCATGGTTTCCCAGAACCAGCGGGCTTTTTTTGTCTGCAGGTAGGTTTTCAGGTTTTGAGGTGTGGGTTCTACTGGTTCTTTTAAGGTTATTTTTCCCTCGTTTTGAAGGCGAATGACGCAATCAACTATCTCGTGCTCTGTAAGAGAAGGGAGCTTTTCTTTGGCGAGATTTGCTAGCTCCTCTACGCTTTCGGGTTTGAACTCTCTTATTAACTGGATTATGGCCTCGGCTGTTTCATTCTTCAATGATTCTGGGCCTCTTACGTGATTTTTTAGTCTATAAAAGTGAATACTGTGGTATATAAGGAACGGGGAATAAAAAACGGAATGTGTGTTTGGGTTTTACTTCTTTCGTTTGGCTACGCGCAGTAATCCTAGAGCTCCGAACGGTGCCGCAACCAGTGCCATTGTTGCCAGTTCTGGAACCACGAGCGTGCTTTTGCTGAATGAGCTGCATGCGTCGAATGGTTGTGGGGTGACGCATTCTGGACCTACTGATAGCGTGGTGTGTTCATATCTTCCCAGTGCCAGCACTAGAGCTTTGACGCTTGAGACTGGTGAGGTGAACTCGAGAACCAGCGTGAAGTAGTTTGGCGGCGTTACTCTTATCTTGTTCAAGAAGAATTTGTAGCCGTAGTAGATTGGGTTTCCTGTTTCTCCCATGTTGCTTTTGACGGCTGCGACTTCATATCGGCATTCTGAACCGGGGTATCCTGTTGCTGAGTTTGCGTTGCCTGGGGGTATCTTCTTGGTTGATGCGGGTATGAGTGCAAAGTCTGCTTTGGTCATGAATGTTGAACCGTTTATCGTGATTCTGTCAAGAGCATCGTATGTCGGCTTGTTTAGCACTATTAGGAGCCAACCGTTCTTGATTTTTCCGCTACCTGTGTGGAAAATCATGAGGTCTGCGGGGGTTGTTGTAATCAGTGGGCCGTCGCTTTTCGCTTCTTCCGTGCCTACGGGTATCACTTTTATGGTGTGTCTGCACTCCGTACAGTCTATTTCGACAGTGGCGTAAACTAGCGGCGAGAGAACCAGAGTTGCACTCAGAGCAGCTAGTATGACTGTTAATGCCAATGTTAGCCTTCTCATGTGAATCATCCAGAAAAAGAACCGCACTTCTGCTTTAAAAATACATGTGGAGTGATCCTATAGAACAATTCTCTACAATGGCTAGTCAAACGTAGCCCAATATTATTAGGAACCCAAAACAATCAATAGCACAGAACAAAGAAAGAGTTACTCTCGGTTTCGATTTGACTTTGATGGCTTTATTTGAGCTGTGGCACTTTTCTGCGTTTCACCGAGAACAATGCCAGAGCGCCGAAAGATCCCATTGCTAACAGGATTGTCCCTAGTTCTGGAACTACGAAACCCGGATTGGTCGGCGGTACCCAACGGTTGAGCTTCGTGTCAGATGCGCAAGCCTTGCCGAGAGCGTACACCAGCATTTTTGGGTTTGTCGAGTGCAGAGTGACGGTGAATTGCTGTGGCGTCGTATGAAGTGCACTTCCTCCCAAGAAAGGCTTCATTGCCCAGTACACTGAAGATTCGCCTGGCAATCCTAGGTGATCGGCGAGTGATGAGCGCGTGTACTGTTTTTCGCTTATGCTGTCTGCGGGTATTTTGGGTGGGGGGGAACCAGAAATCAGTGTAAAGTCGCTCTTCGCGAATGTTACTGATCCGCCTGTCCATGATACTTCGACGTTTGTCAATCCGTTATAGCAGGCAACTGTCATGACGAGCAGAATGTGGGGGGCATAGGTGGGGTCAGAAGCAGGAGTTGTGCTAATGTTAAATGTGGCTGGCGTGTTTTGCGTTAAAGGCCATTGCGGAGTTATTACTATGATTGAGCTGTTCACTTTGGCGAAAACGGTCGGAATCACAATCAAAGATAACGAAACGAGAAGCATGAGTATTGTTATTTTTTTCATTCCTATCTCCTCAATCAAAGCTGCAAGTCTCCTTTATATAGGCATAGGGAACGGTGTTCTAGAACATTGCTCTATTTTTCATCGATCTGCTTCCTTCGACAAGACTCTCAAAGAAAGAAAGTGGGCCGTTCAACGTTTCCGAAACCGGCGGAGCTATAGGACATTCTCGCTTATTCTCGGATATAGTGCTCAAGAACATGCGATTATGAAGCGGCAACCAAGCCGACGATCCTTATGGCCACCGTTCCCAGGAATAAAATCGCTACCGTTACCGCTACGTTCCTGAGCCTTTTCCTGCTTATTTGAATGTTTATCCTACCGTAGTAGGGGGAGAGCATTTCAGACGTTATCAGTAGTATTATGGCGGTTACTGCTAGCCATAGGCTTACGTCCCAGAGGCCTAGTGGGAAAGATGTCATGTTGATTGTTCCTCTTCGGTCTCGTCTAAGAGGACATATTCTATGGTGATTGTCTTGCCGTCTTTGCTGATCTCGTTTCCATTTATCGTGATCGGCTTGCCTGTGGCTTTTGCGAGGACGATTGCGATGGCGCTGGAGATGGGGCTACCCAACGACTGTGCTGTGTTTGAAAGTTTGAGGGTTTGTTCGTGAACGTTTTTGAATATGGTGTTTTCGATTGCGACTTGGACTAGGCCGTTCTTGTTTTCTATTCTTATGTCTTCGGCGATTTCTAGGTCTTCTATGAAGAGTTTCGGCATGTTTTGCTGGACGTAGTTCAGGTCCACTTTTGTGAAGTTTGTGCCTAGCGTCTTTTCAAAGAGTCTTGCCAGTTCGGCGCCTGGCGGCGTTACTAGGAGAGCTTGGAAGTTTTCGATGTAGATTTTGTCTTCTTGTTTTTGGATATGTTCTGGCAGTGGCAGTTTGTCGCCTTCGTTTTTGAGCACGCAGGCTTTGCTTGTTTCTGGGTCTTTGAGGTATTTTGGCGGCAGGTATATTGTCTTGCCTTTGTATCCAAGTCCCTGCATCGTTTGGTCCAGTGTGAGAAGCTGGGACGATTCTGCTGTATCCAGGAGGGATTTCTTTGTGTATTCCTCATTCCGGACGTACATGAGTACGGCGCCCCAGAATACCAGCCCTAAGCCGATGAAAGCAAGAATTGACGAACTGTAGCCGATAGAGGCAACGAGGGCTATGGTGCCTGTGAGTAGCATCAGAAGGCGAGCAAGTTTTGGTGGGTCGATGTCGACCTGTGGGCGTGCGCTGAGGACCATCAGTGTTGCAGAGAGTATGGTTATTGTGGTGGCGAATCCTTCGAAGGCGAGCATGAAGTCGGCATATGTCCAGTATTTGGTTGCCCATGTGTTGCTGAATTGCAGGCCGTATTGGTAGAGGTCGCTGTTAACCACGTAATCTAGGCGGCTGAAGGAGACCGCGGAAAGAGCTGTCGTAACAACACCCACGGCGATGAGGATGTAGCTGACGAATCTTGCGGAAGTGTTGCGGTTTCGCACGTGAATCAGGACTAGCGCCATGGACATTCCTGTTAGAACTATGGAGATTCCGAGAAAGCTCAGGGTGAGCTTCGAGTAGGTTGAATATTTCGCGTACCATTCATCACTGTACTGTAATCCATGATCATAGAGGTCGCTGTTAACGATGGTGTCTACGCGCATGAAGAAGAATGCTGAAAGAATGTTCAACGTGATTCCGGCTAGCAAAAGAGCCAGAATCACTTCAGGCTTGAACGGAACGCGCACTTTCATGTCATTCACGCTGATTGACTAACAAGTCTGATTGATTGTTCGACTCGGTTTATTAGTTTTGACTGTTCTTTAAAGGTTGTTTATCTTTTATCCTCTTTGGATATGATCGTGAGTGTATGATGCGGCTTCTTTGCTTGAGAATAGTAGGCAAAATGTGGCCAGACAACTTGTTACGTGTACTGGTCTCCATAGTGTCTGGTTACAGCGAAGTAGTCTACTAAGTCGATTTTGCCGTCGCGGTTAGTGTCGGCTTTTGGGTTCCAATTTGTGGATCCTTCGACGGACCCGTATAGGCTTGAGACGGTGAAGAAATCTAGGAGGTCGACTTTGTTGTCTTGGTTCACGTCCCATGGTGCGTATTTGCTTCCTTCGAAGATTATGTCAAAGCTGAAGGTGGTAATTCCTCTTGTGGCTGTGGAGACGTATAGGGATAGGGTGACTTTGACGACTTCGGCTGTTGCGAGTCTTTCGGCTTCGGAGAGCCATTCGAAAGTTAGAAAGGTGGAAGTGTTTTTCGGGTTCCAGTTTGCGTGTCTCAGGGTCAGGAAGGAGGATGTGTTTCCTTCGTTTCTTGCGTAGACTGTTACTCTTTTGCTTTGGCTCGGCGATAAGACCCCCCATCCTATGGATGGTACTTTTCGTGTGCAGGCTTTGTCCCAGTAAACTCCGATGCTGCCGGGTGTTGCGATGGCTGAGACGTTGGGGATGATTGTTTTAGGAGATAGGTATTCGGCTATGGCTAGGGTTGTGATGAGAGCAAAAATCAGGATGATGCCGCTGGCCTTTCCGGGCGAAACCAAGTTTTTTTCCCTTTTGCTGAAGTAGATATGGGGATGCTTGGATATTTCTCTTTCTGATGGATGCGGACTGTGTCTATGCTGTTCGTTTCTTCTTAAATCGTTGGCGGACAGAAACTGGGTAGTCGGGGTTCACGTTTTGGCTTGTTTCTTGGGGTTCTTTGACTGGGTTCAGTTGTACAGTGGGTCATGCGATTATGTGTGTCTTGTTGTGGGATGTGCGGTTTTTGATGGTGTTTGTTGTGTATTTGTGTTGGTTGTGTCGACAATAATGTTTATTAAGACTTACGAGACACGTTGTCGCTCGTGATCAAAAATGGCGATGCAGAAAGCACAATTGCCAATCATCCTGACAATCATAAGCTTAGCAAGCGTCGGCAGCATAGTTTTCGCTCTTCTCTCTTCAAGCCAGACCGTCTCCAACACGGGAAACGTGAAAACCATCGGAGTCAAAGTCTACAAAGACGCCGCATGCAGCCAGACTCTTTCAAGCATAGACTGGGGAACAATGACCCCGAATTCGGCAAAGAACTACATGGCCTACGTTCGTAACGAGGGCACGGTATCGCTCACGTTAAGCAAGACAACCGGCAACTGGAATCCTGCAGCAGCTTCAGGATACATGGCGTTGGGTTGGAACCGTGAAGGCTACATACTTACCTCCGGAGCGTCAGTTCAAGCAGTCTTCACTCTGACAGTGTTCTCAAACGTCACGGGAGTCCCAAGCTTCACGTTCGACATAACTTTAACAGGGACAGAAGGCGCATAAATATCCAAACACTCCTTTTTTCAGTGTTGCTGATTTTCCGAAAGAGCTTGCAGAAGAGAAATCTTTTTTCAGGCTGAGACTTGAGTGGCCATTAAATCGATTGCTGCGATAATCGCTGCTCTTGTTGTGAATATCAAGTCAGTTCTATTGTCTAGGCTTGCTGTTTCATAAGGGCTCTTGTGGCAAGTCTCACCGCTTGTTTGCTTGTGTGTTTTGGTTTCCATCCTGTTTGGAGAAGCTTTTCTATTGATAGCTGCATGGTTTTGACGTCTCCTTTCCATCCTCTTCCGCCGTCAACTCCGCCTGTGAACCTGTATTCAGTGTTTGGCGTGTGCATTTCTTCTGTTATGATGTTGGCTATTTCTTTGACTGCGATTTTGTCTGGAGATCCAAGGTTGAAGATGTCAACTTTCTGCGTGTTTTTGAGCATCAAATTCGTCAAGTGTATCATTGCGTCGACGCAGTCTTCTATGTGCAGGTAGGATTTTTGCTGGGTGCCGTCGCCGAGAATTTCGAGTTCTTGTGGGTTTGTTTTGAGTTTTTTGATGAAGTCTACGATGACCCCGTGGTTTGATCTTGGGCCGATGATGTTGGCGAGGCGTAGGATGAGGGCTTGATGGTTGAAGGTGTGGGCATAGCTTGTTATGAGGGCCTCGCAGGCGAGTTTTGACGCGCCGTAAGTTGATATTGGGATTAGCGGTCCGTAGTTTTCAGGTGTGGGGATTTGTTGGGCGTCGCCGTAAACGGTTGAAGTTGAGGCGAAGACCAATGTTTTTGGTTGTTTGGCCTGTCGGAGGGCTTCGAGGAGGTTGAAAGTGGCTAGGATGTTTTCTTCGAAGTGGGTTTTTGGTTCTGTTGTACCGATTCTCACTTCTGGGTTTGCTGCGAGGTGATAGATTATCTGGCTTTCCTGGATTAGATGCGCGAGTTGGGAGGGTTTCTTGAGGTCTTCTTTGACGATTCTAAACCGGTGATGGCCTCGAAGGTGTTGAATGTTTTCCTGTCTCCCGCTTGAGAAGTCGTCGATTATGGTAACTTTGAAGCCTTCGTTCAGTAGTCTTTCGGTCAGGTGGCTACCTATGAATCCCGCGCCACCTGTGACAATCGACGCACACTCTTTCATGGATGGTCATGCTCCGCTGAAGAAGATGGTTCTCAACTTAATAACATATGAGGAGAAATTTTATCCTGCCTGCATCATACTGCTGAGAGCCCTCAGTTCCGTCATTAGAGCGCTTGTAGATGGGCATTTCGGCATGTAGTAAACAACTAGGTGATCAAGAAAATTACTCTTTTCCGTATATGCTGAAGCCCCTAGATAGGCTTATTTTTGTCTTTCGCGAAACAGAGAGTGATAGACAATGTTCAGAGGCAAGAAATTGTTGTCTGTTATGATAATTCTTGTTGCTATTATCGTAGGAGCCATTCTGGTTTACGTTTTGAGTTCTAACGTTCCACATGAAAATGGAGGAAACAATCAGCATAGCAACGGAGCTTCTTTCTTTTCTTCTTTCGAGGAGGGCATGGAGGGCTGGGAGGCAAGGGGGATGGATTTGGAGCTGGCTGATTCCACGATAGACTGGTCGATAACACGCAGTCAGGAGAACGTGAAGAATGGTAGTAGTTCTCTGCGGTTTTATCTGGAGAATTGGAATGACATGGGCAAAATATGGATCGAACGGAGTTTCGCAGTGAAACCTAACACTCGATACATGGTGAAAGTCAGTTATGCTTTTGCCAGCGCCGATTGGGGGGATGCGAACTTGTTTAGAATCATCACAGGCGTCTTAAAGGAACCGCCGAAATCCAGGGATGAGCTTGTGTATCAAGGAGACACTGGGAATGGAGCGAAGTCGGAGGTAGGCTATCTTTGGCTGGAAAAGGACTACAGCTTCTCGGTTGAGTCGGACACGACTGGTAAACTATATGTGGTTGTTGGGGTGTGGGGAGTCTGGGAAACGCCTCGCACGTACTATCTGGATGACCTTAAGGTAGCTTTCACCGAATCCTAGGCTTGACTCAGAATCCCGCGTTCACTCTCGTGCGCGCTTCGCAGGCGGACTGGAACTTCTCCCGGGTTTGCACACGTTTCTCTATGGTTGCACAAGCAACGTTGCCAGCTGGTATGAGGACTCAAGGTAAGATGAACCTGGGTAGTAGACGGCGACTTCGTAGATTCCAGACTTCCGAATTTTGCCGGTTGCGAAAAAGGCTCCATAAGCATTGGTGTTTATCGCGAACGCATATTGCCAAGCTCTCTCGCTGCAGTATTCTCGATAGTAGAGTTTCACGGTCTGGCCTGCTACGGGTTGTGAGAACTGGTCTGTCAGAATGCCTTTGAGGGTGATGTCTTGTGTCGTTCTTGCCGGGTTTGGGCTTATGCCGAAAAACATCTGAGTCAAGTATGATGTTGCGACTGGGTACCCTTGTCCAGTCCACGCGTTGAAGCCATCGATCATGTTGTAGACCTTCGTGAACCCGTGCGCGACCAGTATGCCGCTGGCTATAGTGCTTCTCATGCCGCAGAAGCAGTAGACTATGATTTCATGGTTCTTGTGTTCTGTCAGTTCGTCGATTCTCTCTTCCAGTTCTGAGTGGGGAATCAAAAGGGCTTTCCTAATGTGCCCTTCGTCGAATTCTGCGCGTGTTCTGACATCCAGGATTACTATGTTTGGACAGACCCCGCTTGTTATGGCCTGATATGCTGTTTTGGCAGTGATGTCTGTGTATGACGTGGCCTGACTGAATGGTATCTGGAGAAAACCCGCAGTGACAACAATCGCAAAGAATAGTGCCAGTGTGTTTCTAGGCATTCAATTCCTCCATCACGATGAATGGTTTTGGGTAACTTATAAACTGGGATGGAACAAAAAACCACCTTCTCTGGAACAAAAGTAGTTGCCATATAAGATCATTAAGGTGTAAAACTATGTGTAAATAACCGGTGGCTAAGTTCTGCAAGTTTCTCACTTTCCTCGGGTTTCATGGTATACAGAGCCCATTTTTGACAGAAATGTATACGATCGATCGTTGATGCGTCGATCGATCTGTAGGCATAAAGCGTTACACTAAGCTTGCGTGCTCAATCCATTCCAGTTTGAGGATGCAATAACCTGATCCGCACTTCCTTTAAGCCAATGGTTTCTAGAGTACAGCCACCAAATGAATCCTGTTTTGAGTTTCAAGCCCAGGTTTATCGCTTCTCTTGCGAAGTACATTTCGGCATCTATGCGCTCAAGCGTATCAGCATAGTGAACCCCCGTTTCATCAAACCAATGCTTATATGAAGGGTGACGACCGGCCCATTGAACGGCTCTACTATTAGGGTCACTAAGAGCGTCTATCTGAGCTTGAGCTTCCTGCACAGTCGTTGGATATGGCTTCTTGCTCCAAATGTGATGCGAAATCACTATGTTGCTTCTTTGAAGATCTGGTGGTATGTCGTACCATCTCCAATAAGAGGGATTTGGATAGACAATCGGTTTGTTCCAGCCCATAGACCTTATGTTGTCTGTGACTCTCACTAGTGCTGTAAGAAAAAGCCTTACTGATTCAGCTTCAGTAGCTCCATGTAGGTAGTAGTGCATACATTCGGGCGTTGGTTCGTTAAAAAGTTGGAAAGCTACGATTCTCGAATCATTCACAAACTGCCTAGCAAATTGAGACCAACGGGTGTACCATTGAAGAGACCCGATGAAGCCAATATGGTCATCATCGTTATGAAGGTCTAGTACGATCCGATAGCCATAAGACGCAATCTTACTCACTACTGCTTTGAATTGGTTCAAAGCATCAGTAGTGACCACTTTGTTGAAGGAGTCGTCACTCAATCCAAAGGCCAACCTGAAAGTGTTGAATCCCCACTTCTTGGCCCTTTCGAGAGTTTCGTTAAGCGTAGGGCATAGCCAAAACTCGCCAATTCCACCCGAGACTGTTGTCGTTACACCACCTTTAACGTCGTCTTTAGGTTGGAATGTTTCCTGATCAGTCAATGGCGACGACAAGATCGTCGATGGAACTGCACTTCCGTGAACGAGAGTGGCGTTGATAAGAAGCAGAGGAAGTAGCCCAATAGCTATCGCCACCATTGTTTCTGTTCTGCCCATTGCTTCCTTTCTCCCTTTGTTAAGCACTAAAGCAATACCATATGGGGGTTGTCTCTATGCTGTTCATTGAATGGAAAGGGGCGCACATAAGGCTTTCAGTAAGTGAACTCTAGAAGTCTATTCCATCAATGGGTTCGTTAGATTTCCGATCGATTACCATTTCCAGCAGAAAAGAAAACGAATCGTTCGCGCGCGCTCCCCAAAGGAGGCGCCACCCCTTGATCTGCTAGGTCAACAATTCTCGGTCTCCATGTCTGTGTCTCGTTTCTAAGATATTCGGCGAACAGAGGAGCCTCTTCGCAGATCAGCGTTTCTATTTCTTGTCGTCTTCGATCGGTCGATCGAAAAAGAGGGAAGTTGGAAGTTGGCAATGCATTTCGCGCTACTTCGTGCTTGCGAGCACTGCTACTTCGTCTGATGCTTCTGCGAAAGTGCTCAATGTCACGCTTGTTGGGCCGACCCATGTTTTGCCTTCCGTTGTTCTGTAGAGTTTGCCAGCTGCAGGGGAGACCGTGCCAGTCAAGAGACCAAGTTCAAAGCAGCCTGAGCCGATTGAGGTTCTGTAGTCGAAGGCCATTATGAACTTGCCGCCTGCAGACCAGCCCAGAATTGGTGCTGGATAGCATCGGTTGTAGGCAGTCAGGTTTACTAAACCGTAGATCAGTGTGAAACCTGGTTGAGCAGTGACGTTTACGTAAAGGCGATCTGCAAATGTGGACATTGTGAAGCGGTATTGGAATTTGGGTTGCACTTCTCTGTAGAATCTGGCCATCCATGGGAGAGATGTCGAGATTCCTTCCCAACTGGGACCATTGTTGTAGTAATCCCAGACATGGGTTATGGCTGTCCCTGATGTGGCAGTTGAAGTGAGAGAATTTTGGACTGGTGTGAACACTATCCAGTATGGTGTGCCGGCGGTGACTGGGACTGATGTATCGAATTCGACGCCTTGCCAAGACTGAGTGTTTGACATTGTGAAAGTGACCTGTTTCAGCACGTTGGAGCTGGGATATCCTGCGCTTTCAGTTCGGAGCTGAATGGTGAACAATCCTGATCCGCCTCCTGCCATCAATTCCACTTTCTTAAGTGGATAGGAGACTGTTGGCACGTACCGTATCCCGAATTCTTGAGCATTGTAGGTTCTGCCAGTCTCGGGTGTTCCTCCTGGGTTTAGTCCTTGTACGTATTGAATTGCACCTGGCTCGCCTGCCATTGCAGAAGCTTGTCCCGATTCATCGGCGACCTCTGAGAACGAACCAAGCGTAACGCTCACGGGCCCAACCCATGTTTTGCCGTCCATCGTTCTGTAGAGTTTTCCAGATCTTGTGGAGATTGTGCCCACCAGCAAGCCGAGTTCGTAGCAGCCGGAAGTGCTTCTGTAGTCAAAGACCATTTGGAAGCTGTCTCCTGAAGCCCAACCCAGCACTGGAGCCGGATAGCATACGTTTGGACCTGTTGATACATTCACTTTTCCGCTAATCAATGATCCGCCTGATTGCGCAGCCACGTTGACATAGACGCGGTCCGTGTACCCAGATAATGCGAACTTGTATTGGTATGTCTCTGGGCTTCCGATGATTTTCTGGCAGTTGATTCTGCCGTATCCATAGTATGAGTCCTTGCCGACAGCGCCTTTATCGTCAACTGCCGTGTGCAATGCATTTCGCACTTCACCCACGGTTAGCGAGGGTTTGTAGCTCATTATGAGGGCTGCCAAACCAGCCACGTGTGGGCAGGCCATTGAAGTTCCGGATTTGTAGCCGTAGCTGTCGCCTGGAATTGATGAGTACACGTTCGTTCCTGGGGCTGAGACTTCGATTTTGCTGCCGTAGTTGCTGTAGGTGTTGTCGAAAACGTCAGCGCTGGTTGTTGCCGAGACGTCTACGACGTTTGTGTAGGATCCGGGATAGCATGGAGTGACATCAAGGTTCCAGTTCGAGTTTCCAGCAGCAGCAACAAGCAGTACACCTTTGCCGTAGGCGTAGTTGACTGCATTCTCCACCGTGACTGAGTAGGGATAGTTTTGGAGACTCATGCTTATGACATTCACGCCGCGGTCTGCTGCATGCAGTATGCCGCTGGCGAGATCGTCGTTGTTTCCGCCGCCTGCGTCGCTGAGTATCTTTTCTGCCCAGATTCTGCATTGAGCTACGCCTGCAACGCCTAGTGCGTTGTTCAGGGTGGCTGCAGCAATTCCGGCGCAGTGCGTTCCGTGTGAATGACCATCCATAGGATCGTTGTCATCGTTGACCCAGTCGTAGCCGCCTGCTTTGTAGTTTGCAAGCAGATCGTCGTGTGTATAGTCAATGCCTGTGTCCAGTATGCCGATTGTGACTTCGTTCCAGCCTCTGTAGGTGTCCCAGGCTTTGTCGGCTTTGATCATGGGCATGTTCCATAGCAGACCCCAGTTTGTGTCGTTAGGTATGAAAGCTGCTTCGCCTATGCCGTTTAGCTCAACGTAGGCAACTTGCGGCATTTCTCTTACGCTTTGCATGAACTTCTCTTCGGTGCCGGGTGTTACTCGTACGACTACTGCGTTGATCTGACCTATCTCTCTCTTTATTGCTGCTCCCATTTCGCTTATGACAGGGCGGAGTGTTGCTATTGACGAGCCTTTGAGACCGATTATTACTTCGCCGGGAACGTACCGTGATGACTTTGCAGATGCTTCAACATTTGATGACAGCGGTGAAATCGCGCAGAAGAACATTATTGCAATTGTGCAGAAGCATAGAGCTATCTTCTTTTTATTCATTTTTTCCTTCTCCTTTTTACGCGCTTGCGCGCTTGGAAAGGGAACGATCTAGGGTACCCTTTCTAAGAATGGATTATGGAAAACGAGGGCTATTAAACGTTATGAAGGTACGTTCTAGAACAAAAGCCTTTGCAGTGTGCATTTGAGTTCTTGGATTAGCTTCTTGAGAATGACAGGTTGAATTACGTGTATGGTTGCGTTTTCTGGGTCTCGTGTGGCATTTACTGTTCTTTGGTTCGTCAAAGTCAGGAGGGACGACAGGTCGCAAGCGGATCTGGTTCGGACATGTGTATTTGTTGTCGGTTCTGTGTAGTCTTGGAGACTGTCGGGTATGTTACGGTTTTGCTTTGGTTCTGGAAACCTTTTGTTCTGGATTTTAGTTCTAGAATCTTGATACATAAACCGAATAAGCGTTCTGTGTTAACTATGGAAGGAGGAGTAGATGTAATGAAAGCGTCAGCCTTTTTGTTGATGGCACTTCTAAGCTCTATGCTTTTGAATTCAGCATATCTCGTCGGGGGCACATTAGACAACGATCATCTGACAACTTCCGCGGCTAGGCTAGCTTATACCGCATATGGAACGCTCTCCCTATACGATGTTGACTATTGGTGGATCCCCAACATCAATGGGGCTGAAGTGATCTTGGCAAGCATTGTTCAAGATGAGACTGTTTGTTACGAGTCTTGGCTGTGCTTTTCCAACTTAACTGTGCTTCAGGACAGATGGTGCTCTGGCACGCACAACCACGATTTCGTTGCTCCGGAAGCTGGTAGCTATTTGCTGAAGATTCATGCTGCGTATGGCGGGTTCAACTACACAATCTACTGCGATCATCCGGTTCGTGAGGAGCCAATGCAGACTGTGCACGGAAGCCTCTCTCAAGGAGAAGAGTACAATTACTGGATTCCAAGCATCGCCAAGGATCAAGTGTTTCTAATGAGTACCTTTCAGGATGAAGCTGTGTGTTACGAGTCTTTGTTGTACTACTCTAATTTGACTGAGCTGCAGGAGAGATGGTGTTCAGGCACACATAACCATGATTTCGTTGCCGACAAGACTGACACTTACTTGCTGAAGATCAAAGCCACCTATGGAGGCTTAAACTATACAATAAAGCATAGCAGTCGCGCTCTGCCCACTGGAATCACGTTCTCTGTTGATCCAAATCCTGCTCTTGTAGGTCAAACTGTCAATCTTCTTGGCAGACTCTCCGAGCTCAACAGCCACCAGCCGATACCGAATCAAGCAATCAAACTTTCAGTCAATGGTACTCAATCTGGAACACTCATGACCAATGCTACTGGTTGGTTCAAAGGTTCTGGGCAGGTTCAGTCTGTAGGAGCGTTCAACGTGACAGTCTCGTATCTAGGCTCAATGCAGTATCTTCCTTGCTCTAGTTGGACGATGTTGATAGTTAAGAAGACTCAAACATGGCTTTACGCCACGTTCAATCCTAACCCGGTAAACCCCGGGAAATCCTGTGAACTCCGCGGCATCCTCGTTGACCAATTTAGCAATCCGATGAAGTCCACAACTGTCAATCTTGAGTATAGCACTGACTACGGGTCAACTTGGCACCCTGCTGGAACCCTAGTCACAGATTTGTATGGCACTTTATCGAAGACTCTCACAGCTCCATCTCTAGGAACCTACCTAGTTAGAATAAGCTATGCTGGTTCGCCAAGCCATGGGCCAAGCAGAACTGTAGAGCCACTAATAGTTCGTTAGCATCCCTTTTTTCTTTTTCAGGCTAATCTTCGGTCAGCAGAAATATCGGAAGTAAACGGTCTATAGGCCTATAAAGATGCGTCTGGAGAATAGATTCATAAAACCCAGATTTGTCCGTACAAGAGAAGGACCGTGAACAGCAGAACATAGCTTGAAAACATTGTTATTGGGCCAAATATCGTCTTCACGGGTGCGGGCATGTGGCGAAGCCAAAACGAAGGTGCAATAGTTATGGCAAGATAAAGGACAAAAAGAAACAGAGAAAATGTGTTAAACCAGCCCAAGACAAAGAAGAACGCAAATTCAACAACTCCTACGAGCACGGACGATCTGAAAAGGGTTGTTGCGGTTTTCAATCCCTTTGTTACTGCCACGGTTCCTTTTGCTGTTATGAGATCGACTTTGTAGTGTTTAATTTCGTGTGCGAATCGGTGAATCATGGCTAGAACCGCAAAAATAGAGGATACGATTACTGCCTGGGGCGTTACAGTACCTATGGAAGCAACCCCGGCAATGAAAGGTAAGAAGCAGCCTGCGAACTGTATCAATGTGGAGAATGGATACTTCATCTTCAGCCTGAATGGTGGGACAGAGTAAAGCGTCCCTAGCAATGCCATTGCAAGGGCGACCGCGAAAAGGCTCACAGAAGCAAATCCGGCGGACAGAAGCCCAACCAGAACAATCAAGAAAGTTATCGCCAACGCTGTTCTTCTTGAGATTATGTTTGAGACTATCAGCTCTTTGCCCATAATCTTTTTCTTTGTTTCATCTATTTCCACGTCAAAGCAATCATTGACAGATTGAATGTAACACAGTATCAATGGTATTCCGATAACCAGTCCTTGGAATTGAAGCAGAGAGAAACTGTTGTTTGAATCGAGCGCGTAGGCAAAGCCCAGAACAGCTGCTCCGAACCATTTTTGCCATCCGAGAACATCCACTAGCCCAAGCAAACCGCGTATGTAGAGGATGATTCGATTTGTTTTCAAACGGTTCCGCATCCTTTCTGATCTCTCATGCATCTTCTCTTTGCGATAGCAGCGACAAGCAAGATGATCATCATGAGCGGGAGCAGGGTTACTGCTGACGGAAATTCTGGTACGACATTGACGGATTTGATGATTACTTCGTGTCCTGAGTGATTGTAGGCGAAGTATAGGTGTGTGTTGGTGTCTTCTGTAGCCTCAAGGTCGATTATTGGAGAGCCGTTAACAGTCACGTTCCATTGGGTTAAATAGTCGCACCACATGAACGTTTTAGGTATGGAAATGTTGCAGTAGCCTATGGTGGCCGGTAGGCCTGTCACGTTGAAGCTTATTTGTTTTAGGGAGTGGTTGAAATTGAAGTTCGTTATAGTCGAGTTGCTTGCGGCGGTTATCGTGCAGTTTGAGCTCTGCCATGAAACATTGAATGTGTAAGTGCGCTCACGTGCAAACCATCTTAGCCAAACGCCGCTTTCAGGGTTGAGCAGCGAGTTTACGCCCAGTGCCGTTGCCTGCGGTTTAGGGTACAGTTCAGAGGAATTAGGTGCGAAACCTGCGTAGAATTTGCCAGCCGATTCAATCCTGATATAGCAGCTTTCGATGAAGCTGAGGCCTCTGCTGATGGCAGAGTCTATCAGACTCTGGTCAACAGTGGTTTGGTTTCTTGCCAGTTCGAATGATCCTATCATGAAGGCTGTTTCTGCTGAGTTGTAGTCCCAGCTTCCATCTTCTTTCTGCTGATACAAAGCAATGTTAACAACATCATCAACTCTTGGGACCAGCGCGCCCAGTTGAAAGAGATTCAACATCAAATGTGTTCTTTGATGGTTATAGTAAGCCCATGTGTCAAAGCTGTTGTTCACTGCGTCTAGGAACTCGTTCGTCCAAGGCGGGCTTTCTCCCTTGTAAACAACATAGCTTGTAACATACCCCCATAGCCCACCCCAAAAGTTTCCTGAGTCATATGTCTGAACGTGGTCAACTACCTTTTCCCAAGTATCGACTGTCGAGAAGAAAGGCTCCAGCGATTTTGCCGGCTTGACTCCTGATCTGTTGTAGAACATCAGGATTTGAGCCGTTATCGGAACATAATGATTTTGTCCTGTCCCCCAAGTTCCCTCGTCTGATTGCATGCTATTTAGATATTCTATTATTTCAGTTCTGTTAGGAACCTCTGTCTCAAGTATGTCGTAGCTGTCAAGCGTGAATACAAGATCTAGCATTCCTATTCCTGTGCCACGGTTCAAATTGTAATCCAAGTAGTTGAGGATTTCCTGTTGATTGATTTCCGAAGGTTCTTGGGCGACTCTGAAGAAACTGAAACTCATCACTATAATCAGGAACGTGCTCGAGATTGTCTTTCCAAATTGCCCGCACATTAGCATCTTCCCTACTTGAATGCAGTCCTCATTTGTGTGCATCGGGCAATAAATAGAGAGTAGTTCCAATGGACAGTGTTTTCATAGAATTGGATCCTCCAGTGACCTTGTCTCAATACTTCCCTTAATAGGCTTCCTTCACATCCTGATATTTTGGCTCTTCGGATGCTCTTGAAAGCGTTGGCAAGACGTTGTAGAGAGTCGCAATCGATTTCTGTTCTGTCAGAACAAATGCCCTGCAAGAGTACGTACTGCATCGTAGATTCTGTTAATCATTGAATGGTTGTCAACGAAAATTCGAGTCTCTATGTAGAGATTGTAGTTCCTTTTCACGATATCTAACATTCTCCGCTGGGCTCGGAGCGTATTGCCAAATTTGCGGAGGAATGACTCTTCGTACTCCCGGAGTCTGATTGCGCTAACATCACCTTCAGCTAGAGCCTCAGTCGACGCTTTGCCAGCCAATGCACCTGCCTGCATGGCATAATAAATGCCATTTCCTCCGAGGGGGCCGACTTGACCTGCGGCATCGCCGACTATTAATATGCCATCGCCGCACATTTTGGGGCTGAGTCTTAGGGGTAAACAGGCAGCCTGAATATCGGACTGCCACGTTATATTGGAAAGAATTCCTGAAGCGATTGGGTGCTCATATATGAGGTACTGGAGATTTCGTTTCAGGCGACCTTCTTTTACGTGTGATAGGAGGCTTCCCAAGCCCACATTGTAACCGTGCTTTTTGGGATAGATCCAACCGAATCCACAAGGTGAGACATCTGACCCATAGAAAAAGTGTTTGGTGTCGGCTATCACTTCGCTTTCCTGTTTAACATATGTCTCGCATTGTATGGCTAGACCAATATCTGAAGGCCTATAGTGTGGCTGGAGGCCGGCTGATCTAGCGGTGATCGAATGAAAACCATCAGCGGCTATGACGATTTTCGCAAGAAGTTTCTTTGGACCTCCCGGCGTCTTAGCAGTCACGCCTGTTACTTGGTTCCCTTCTTTCAAAACTCCTAGACAGCAGCTGGATGTCAGTAACGTCACACCTGCGTCAACTGCACGCTCTACCAGATATGGATCAAAGTCCTTTCGATAGACAACAGCAGATTCTATCTCTTCAGTCATACATCTCCTCTCACTAGGAGCATACAAAATGTGCTTCTTGGTATGGCACTGAATGACACTGTCATCTATGTCAAACTCCCGAAGGATCCTGATGTCCAGCCCTCCCGCGCATACTTTCATGCCGGGTCGCTGGCACTTCTCGAGAAGAGCTACCCGTAGGCCATTTTCTGCACACTTTCCTGCCGCCGAAGCTCCGCCTGGGCCGGCGCCAACCACGATTACGTCGTAACTAGCACGCGTTTCAAGTCTTTTAGCCATCTTACGTTTCTCCTTTTTCCTGAAACAGCGTGTGCTCATACTTGAGGTTTGAAAATGTCATATGTCTTATCTGAGTTTGTTGATGATTTTCCTTATGTGATGCCAGCCTCGGGAGTATAGGCTTAGCCTAGAGCGAGGCCACCTGTTGCACCGGATTATAGCAGTCATTTCGTATGGCGAAAGTGAAGATTGGCGCCTAACCGAATTGTCCCATTCCTCCTGATTCCTTTCCAAGAAGACCTTGGAGGCCCCTCTTGCGCCCCTGGAATACGGCTTTCTATTCCTAGCGTCCCAGAGACGTTGATATTTCGTTAAGTTCTTTGTGCGTAGCCTTCCCTTTTCAAAGGCTTCAACTACTGCATTACCACACATTTCGCCGCTCTCCAATGCTGGTCGCACTCCTTCGTTATACCAAGATGTTGCCTGACCTGCAGCGTCTCCAACAACCATAATCTGTCCGTAGACAAATCTCCTAAGAGGACCAATCGGTATAGTTCCGTATTCCGATCTTTGTCTCTTAGCACCTGCTAGCATCTCGTTGTACGGATAGAAGTTTCGGACTGCTTCCCTGAAATTCCTTTCGACGATATCTTTAGGATAGGCATTTGATCTCGTGACTGTTGCGAAACCAAACCGCACTGTATTCTCACCAATTGGGTACATCCATCCTCCGCCGTTTCCGTACCTGGTGCCTGAAAAAATGCACATTTCTTTCGGATCTTTAATGTTGCATCCTCCAAGAAGTTCGCCATAAGGGTGACTAAAAAGAGTGGGAAGCTTGATTCCAAGTCTGCGCGATGCGAAGAAACTGCTTCCCGACGCATCAACCAAAGCATGACACAGGACACTTGAGGAATTTGAGAGGGACAGTTTCAGGCAGGTTCTTGTTGCTTCAATGTCAAGGGCTTCAGTCTTTTCCAATATGTTCACAGTGCCCTTCTTTGTTATCTGGTTGAGTAGGA
The DNA here is from genome assembly GCA_964354055.1 of uncultured Candidatus Bathyarchaeia archaeon. Lineage (GTDB taxonomy): Archaea > Thermoproteota > Bathyarchaeia > Bathyarchaeales > Bathycorpusculaceae > DATKKK01. The sequence goes on from CAYGYI010000001.1 coordinate 26,154, forward strand.
TGTTGCATGCTTTCTGGTAGTCCAGCGTTACGAAAGCAGGTTTTTCGTATTTGAAAGATGCGACGACTCCGGTTGGAGACCTGTAGGTGAATCGTGTGTATTTCTGGAGCACCGCATCCGAAAGATGGAAACGTTGAACTGTGTCTGGGAAAGTGAAAGGCGAAGTCTTCGATGGATCTCCAACTGTGCCTTTCTCGACGAGAAGAAGCGTTGCTTCAGCTTTCCGGGATATTGGTAGCGCAGTGGATAGCCCAGCGGCTCCTCCTCCGACTATTACAACGTCGTATTCTTCCAATGAAACCTTCCTCGTTCTCTTGCGCTGAATACGTTTTGGCGACGACTCTATTGGAATGTGCATATCAAACTAGGGGTGACTCGTTTCGTCAGGGTGACGTTACAGTGATTTCTTTGCTGCTCGATGATATGACTATTCCGGATGAAGAGAGTATCTGGAACGATACTGCATAGTCGTCTGGGATTGGGGCTACGGTTCCCTTGAGTAGTGTCAGTTTGAATGTTTGCCCGGCGGCAATGTTTCCGGGTCCATAGTTTTGGCGGTACATGGTCCGGTTAGAGCTGTTCATCACGGTGAACCTTGCGGTGATGCGTGCCACGTTGTAATGTGAGATTCCAGAAACAGAGAAGACATAGTAATCTCCAGGGTTATAGAAGTCTTTGTTTGCGGTAACTGAGCTTTCTATTGGCACGGCGATAGATGGGTTGTCTGCGTAATAGTCTGCAAAGCTCTGAGCGTTTTTCTCGGTTATGGGTTCGTGTGTGAAATTGACGATCATGTGATAGGTGTGGGTGGAAATGTTCGTAGTTTTGCTAAATTCGTGTGCTGCGCCGCCCTCTAATATGTTGTTTCTTTGACTGTAGTAACTATCTGATTTCCACTTGTCAACACTCGTCAGTTCGTCGTATTTGTAGGCGATGAGGATGTTGTGTGTTCCGTCTCCGCCAATGCTCGTGTTAGAGAATGGCAGGGCAACTCCGAAGACGTGTCTTGTATCGTTGGGGAGAAGACGAAACGAGGCAAATGAGTCTCTATACGTGGCTTGGTTAACGATTGAGGTGTAGGCGTATGTTGTGTTGAAAAGGTAGAAAGTGCCGTTGTAACCGAAGCCCGCCGTTCTGGTCAGGTAGAACGGGTACCACCTCCACCCGGAGGAAAAAGTCGCGTTGTTTGGGGCAAGGAAAGCTCTCTCAACTGAGACAAGGCCAGTGTCGCGTATGATCCACGTGGAGTTCACGTGAATAGCGTTTCCTTGGTTGTCTTTGGCAACTTCGCCCGCCCTGCCCATTATCCTTGAGGAAGATTGCAGAATCACGTATTGGCTTGTGTTGCTAGTCAACCATAGTTTGGCATTCGGGTCTCCGCCTGTCGAAAGAACCAGAGTGGGGTATGGAGGCTTATAGAACAAAGACGTGAACAACGGAAGAAGATTGTAGTAGGGTTTCCATCTAACGTTAGCTAGGTTTCTTGAACGGGAAGGGTCAACGGTCAAATCGAAATATTCCGTAATTTCTCCGCCGTTGGTCGCATTGAAATAGAGTTCAACGTCTCTTACAACGATTCTGATTCCGTTCCCATCTGGAGAAACTTGTACACTGTCGTTTGAGCTTGCAGAAGCCTGTCTTATGGGAACAGGAAAAGCGGAACAAGTAACTAGCAAAAGCAACATCATGAGGCTGACCTTAAGCGGCTTCACGGATTCTCCCTCCAGATTTCCATGTACTCATAGCATTTATTCCTTGTGATCGCATGTCGCCCATCGCTTCTCATAGTGCGCTTCATATCAGTAACTCCTTTTGCGTATGAAGTCGGCTAGGCCGAGTAACGCGTTTTTTGCCTCTGACGACGATAGACTGCTCAAGCTTGCTTTTGCAAGCGTTACATAATCTTCAGAGGTTTTATGCGCACGTGTAGTAGCACTTGTTGAAGATATCATTCTGATGGCTTCATTCACTTCGGTCTCACCAATCATAGGAGATCTCAGTATTTCCAGCAGTCTGTCTCTTTCGGCTTCAGAGAGTTCTTTCAAACTGTAGAGAATAATCAGGTTTCCGAGTTTGTGCTCTTTAATGTCTTTTCCAATGGTTTTGCCGAGCTCTTCTGTTTTTGCGGTGATGTCCAACAGATCGTCTATTATCTGGAAGGCTAGTCCGCAGTTCCAGCCGAATCTGGATAATGCGTCGACTTGGTCTGGTGGTCCGTTGCCTACGACACCTCCCACTTTGCAGGCAGCCTCTAACAATACGGCGGTCTTCTTTCCGATCATTTCAAAGTAGTCCTTTTCACTTATTGACTTGTACATCATTTTTTTGATGTATTCTGCTTCTCGACCGGCCTGCTCGAACAAGATGTCCAGCCTTTCTCCTTCGGTGATATTTCTGAGAGCCACACTCAGGATCTCTTCAATCTGCGTCGATCTCGGGCTCTTCTTTGTCGCTTCGAAGATTGCTTCTCTGTAGTGCATGCCGGCCAGTATGGCCATGACATCATCGTATTTTGCTCTGACTGTGGGCAATCCTCTTCTCAAGTCAGACCGATCTATTATGTCGTCGAGAATCAGCGTGTAGTTGTGAACTAGCTCGACTGCAGCAGCGGCTGGGATGGCAGTTTCGCCGTCACCGCCAACCGCCATGCAACACAAAATCGTGATGGCAGGTCTGATTCGTTTGCCACCGGCTGCAACCTGATGCTTGACAATTTCGTACAGCTCGTCCGACGCACCTGATCTGAGTGCTTTCAGCAGGAAATCGTCGACAAGTTTGCCTTTTGAAGCCGTTCTCTCAAGAAACTCCATTGAGGTTCCTCCTGCGTCTCTTTCAGTGTGGTCATTGTTCATAAAGATGATAGTTAACGGTGAAAGGGCGATTTTCTGGCAATTGCATCCTCGAATGTGGCTCCGCGTAAGCAGTTTCTAGGTTAAATCGCAGCTTTCGTGGTGGCAGTATTTTAGGCAGTCTTTGCTGTTCCTTCTGGGGACGCCACGCACCAGTTCTCCATGCAGCTTTCTGAGTCCTTCCCAGCAAATCTGCTTCTCCTCTAATCTCAGTGTTTTGATTTTTCCTTCTTCTTCAATTTCAAGACAGACTGTGCTTCCTTTGAGTATAGTGCGGGCTTGCATTTCAATCCGAATTGTTTTACTCAATCTTCCTTATATCCATGCGAGGAATAGCCCTATAGAAAACTCCTCTATTTTGGACTTTGTTCTTCCTGGAGGAATGAATCAGTTGTCAAGGGCGAGGCGTTGGTTTGAGTAGTGATGGCGGTTGTTGGGGTGCTGGTTAAGAGATGGCGGATCATCAGCTGAATCAAGAGTGGGTGCGCGTTCTGAACGATCCCCCACGGAGTATGTAACGGAGTAGTCCTTGTTTTTGAATGGCTCTTGAGGAGATTAGTACTGCCGTGTTTGGATCATATGCAAAAGCTTTGTCGCCAAAGACTTCGTGGACTCTTCTTCCGAAGTTGAAGTCTTGTCCTTTGGCGAGAGGCTTGAAGGCGACTGTTTTGTATGCGGTTTTTCTTACTGCGATGAAATGTCCGGTTGTTGCCCAGATCCTCCGCCAGTATTTGTCGTAGACGTGAGCGAGCAGGTTCAGTAGGATGTTGCCATCATAGTATAGGTGTCCCACATGATATACTACCACTCGTTGGTTCTCGAACGCCCCTGCAATTTTGTTCAGGGTGTCTTGCGGGAAAATGGTGTCGGCATCGGTTCGAACAATGATGTCTCCTTCTGCAGACATGAAGCCCAAGTGAGTTTGGTAACCTGCGTTTCTCTTTTTCGAAATAACGACTTTCGCTCCTAGTTTTCTGGCTTTTGTTGCTGTGCCGTCCTCACTCATGCAGTCCACAATTATGACTTCAAAATTGCTGTATGAACCAGCTTTGAGTGACAGTATCGGATTCTTGATGATGCTTGACTCATTCAGCGTTGGTATTACCACGCTTATTCTTGTCTTCTGTTCGTTTTTTGGTGGGGAGGCTTCATGTGAGTTTTTAGTGGAGGCGTTCATTTTGGATTTGAGTTCGTTTAGCTCTTTGAATATTCTTCCAGTAAGAATTATCTTCAGAACGTCGCGGATTCTTCTTAGAAATATGCCAGTGTCCATTTTTTTCCGCTTCCTTTGATGCGACAGGATGGTGGGCTGTTGTCTTGGATAGTACTATGAAAGATTGCTTGAACGTAACTTGAGGTTCAGAGCCTCTAGGTAAGATTCTGGGGTTCCGATATCCAACCTTCTTTCTCTCGAGTTCAGTTCCACCGCATAGACCGAGTGTTTTTGGTCTATGAGTTTTTGGATGGCGTTCGTCAATTGTACTTCGCCTCTCATATCTGGTGGCGTCTCTTCAATGGCTTGATAGATCGTTGAGTCAAAAGCGTAGATGGCCACGACTGCGATGTTCGAGGGAGGTTTGGATGGTTTTTCAATGATTTTTCTGACTCGGTATAGGTTTTTCGCCACTTTGCGTCCAATGATTACTCCGTATTTTCTTGGGTCTTCTACTCTTTCTACGCAAAGGACTGCAGTTGCTTTGTGCTCTTCGAAGATATTGATGAGTTTCGACAGGTATCGGTTTTTCTTCGAGATTATCAGATCGTCTCCGGCGTGGACTAGGAATGGTTCCGTGCCTGTGAACGGTTTTGCGCGATGGACGGCATCGCCGAATCCTCTGGGTTTGGGCTGGTTAATGAATGCTATGTGGGAGTTGCCGATTTTTTCGTAAAACACATCCAGTTCTCTAGCTGGTTCAGGCTTGTTTCCCTTTTTGAGGAGTTCGACAAAGTCGCTGTCTATCGTGAAATGGTCTTCAACGCTTCTTTTTCCTCTTCCGGTAATGAAGCCGAATTCTCTGAATCCAACGTCGTAGAGGTTCTCGAACACTATTTGAAGCAAGGGCTTCAGGCATAGCTTCCCGTCAGCGTTTCTTACAAAAATCGGCAGCATTTCTTTAGGTTGCTCTTTCGTGGCAGGCAATAACCGTGTGCCCAAGCCAGCTGAGGGAATCACGACTTTCTTGATCATATCATCCTACCCAGCTTGACAATTGGCACCTAAGCATCAGCCCTGTTTACTCTCGGACTCCTTTTTCAGCTCCTATTTTCTTGTTAGTCTCTTCCACAGCTTTCAAGAGCCTAGGATCATGTCCCACGCCTTCAGAGAATTTGATGAATGCCTTGAGGTCTTTCGGCAGACATTTGCCTCCGAATGCCTTGCCATGGATTGTTCCGTACTTTCCTATTCTTTCGTCCATGGCTGCCACGTTTGCGACAAGGTTTGAATCCACGCCCAGTTTCTGGCAAATGTAGAAAATCTCGTTCCAATAGGAAATTCTGCTCGCGAGCGCACAGTTGCATGCAAGTTTGATCGTTTCAGCTGTTGTCAGGTCGGTCCTGATGATTGGGATGTTTAATGAGCGATAGAGAGCTTCAAGGATGTCGCCACTTTTCTTGCTGAATTCTCCGATGACTATTCTGTCTTCGTTGAAGAAGCCTCTAGAGAATTTGTCGCCATCGCTCCATGTGTGGCTGATCTCTGTCAGGAATTCGGGATTTACACAGACTCCAACCTGTTCATCTACGCGCTTTCCTGAGGTTTTCTCCAACAATGGTATCAGGTTCTTCTCCGTTGTTGTTGGTATGACTGTGCTTTTTACAACGACTAAATGGTAGCCGTTTTTGTTTCTTAAGTGTGAAGCTAGGTTTTCCACGACGGCTTTTACGGAGGTTAGGTCCATTCCTTTGTCGGTTACGGGTGTAGGAACGCATATGAAGGAGATTTCGGACTTGGCGATGGCATTCTCGATTTCAGTTGTTGCCACAAGTCCGGAGTTGTTGAGCTGCTTGACTCTGTTCTCATCTATGTCATAGAAAACCAACTGGTTGCCCAACTGGAGTAACGATTTTCCGACGATTGTTCCTATCGTTCCGCTTCCTAACATGGAAATTCTGGCCATTATAATCCCTTTCATGCTCAAATGATGTAGTTAATGGTCTGCGATCTTCTTTTTGCTAGTTACTTCATACGTGTCCGATGAAATAAACCTGACGAGGTTCTGATAAAACATGATGCAAATAGAAAGGAAGGGTCAGAGTCTTATGCCTCTTCTAGTAGTTTCATGAATCCCTCTTTTGAGATTTTCGCGTCCTTGATTATTTTCAAGAGAAGCCCAATGCTGATTCTTTCTCCAGCATGGACAGGGATAACGGTGATTCTTCCATCAAGATGCTTCATGACAACGTGACTGCCACGTTTTCTAACGATTCTGAATCCCAGACTTGATAGTGCTTTTATGACTTTCCTAGCTGGCGGGGGTCTGAGGCTCAACTGGCAGGAACCTCTACGAACTGAAAACCGACCAGTTCAATGCCTTCTTTCGATTTTGAACCTTCAGACTCCAAATAAGCTTCAATGGCTTCTTTGATCCTGCGTGTCAACTCGTCAAGTGTTTTAGCTTGGGTATGGCAGCCTGGAAGCTCTGGAACGGATGCTAGATAGTAGCCATCTTCGTCCTTTTCCAGCAAAACCGCGAATTTCAACTGGAACCACCAAAGAGAATTACAGCAGACTATTACTAAAATCTTTGCAGACCTGCCTATGGTGCCGAGGGCCGGGTTTGTGCATTGGGACAGATTAGGTTGCAGTGATACAGAAGTTGACGTTGTCGTTGGCCGGTTTCAGTTTGTTGTTGTGGTGTTTTCTTTGGGTGTTCTAAGCACGAGTGATTAGTTTCTCGTATTCCCTTGCAACTTCGATGTGGTCGTATTGGCTGACGCTTTGGACTGCGTTTCTGGAGAGTTCGTTCCAGAGTTTTTCGTCGTTTAACAGGAGGGCCAGTTTTTCGGCGTAGTCCGTGGGGTTATAGGTTTCTGTTCTGAAGCCGTTGTAGCCGTTGGTTACGGCTTCTGCGGGGATTTGGGCTGAGACGACGACTGGTGTTCCGCTGGCCATGGCTTCTAGTGCGACGTATGCTAGGCCTTCATACTTGGACGGCAGGAGCATGGCTTTAGCTCTGCTGTAGAGATCGATTAGCGCGTTGTGCGGGATGTTATATTTGGCCTCGATGTTGAGGCTTGAGTGATTTTCATGTTGAATCAGGCCTTCGACATAATCGTTCTTGGCGCCAACCACGATTAGTTTCGCGTTTACGCCTTTCTTCTTCAACTCTCTCAGGATTTCTATTGACTTTTCCACGTTTTTTATGCGTCTGGTTCCCACGTGGAGGATGGTGTTTTCTCTTTCTTCAAGCTTGAGTGATTTGAATTGCGAGAGCCTCAGGGGTAGCGGGATCACCGTGCAGTCGAGTCCGAAGAAGCTGCGAAACTCTTTGGCTAGTTTTTGGGAAACGCATACTCTGGTGCAGTTTTTGTAGAGTCTTTTCACGATGGCTTTTTGAAGCTTGTTGGGGCGCATCTCGTAGATGCCATGGTTGACTGCGATCTTCTTTCCGCCGAACCTGAGCGGGATTATACCGTTGATTATGACGGCGTCAATGTCCAGTCTTTTGAGGAGCTTGCTGCCTTTCGTGAGCCAGTCCCAGCTGATCTGTGTCCACGGGTTCCCATTACACGCATTTTGCTTGAGACTTATGATTTCGGGTTTTGCAGCAAACGTGTCCCACGCCCAGTTGGAGAGATCTTTGGGTTTTTCAACTCCTTTGAAGCCCCACGTAACTACGCGAATCTTGTGGCCGAGGCTTTCGAGTCCTTCGGATAGTGAGAAGATGAAGTTGTTGACGCCGTCCAGTTCAGTTATGTACGTGCGTCTCAGTATCGCAATGTTCAAGCAAACGCCTGCCTTTCGTCTCTCTATGTAGTCTATTGTTATTCTCTACTTGGTGTGCGCAGGGGAAAAGCATTGACTGCTTTGAATGGGGGTTTGCTTATGATCGATCTTGTTGGTTTTTGTTGTCTTGATGTACGAAGTGGGAAGGAGGTTACGTTCGGGATGATCAACGCTCTGCTGAAAATGATGGTCCGTTGGTCTAAACATCTTGGGAGGAGCTTGGTTCTGCCTGTACAATGCTGCTGAAATAGTCGCCAGTTCGTCTTGAAAGCGCTTAGAGATGGAAGTTTTCACCGGTGGTGCACGAAGTCTGGATGATAAAAAAAAGAATTCTTTCTTTTGTGCGTGTTGGCGCACGCTACGTTGCCAGTCCTCGAAGAAACGTGCCGACTCGTTGAAGCGAGTCGTTTCTCGCATCCTCTGAACCTATGAACCTCGCCACGGCACTAGGACCCTGAGAGGTCAGTGAAGCAAATGCATCTTTGATTTCGTCTAGGGCCTGTGTCACTATTCTTTCTGACCCCTTCTCTTTCACAGCACTCATGAAGGCATCTGAGGCCTGTTTCGGTCCTTTCCCGTAGAAACCGGCTAGAGCGTAGATATCGTAGCTATCCTTGTCCTTCATCCTGTATAGTGTCAGGCCTTTCATCGTCAATGAAGCAACAATGTTCGCACACCTGAGCTTCGCAGAAGCCTCGCCATCCCCTGGCATCACAGCTCTCAGATCAACTCAAGATTGTGCTTGAACACTATCGCACAACCTTCTATGATACAAGCTCTAAGGTTCCGCTGAACTGAAGCCAACCAATCACCTGGAAGCCTCTCAGCACCTTCAGGCTCAGTCAAGAAATCCACTTCAATCCTACGGCTGACGCCGCGTCTAGGAGAAGTGACTTCTCTCTCAAAACGGAACACACTTCCTGTCGGTTGATACCCCAACCTTTCCAGAATCTGTTTGATATTCTCATATCTTTCGATAACATTGGGTCTGAGTACAAGGTCGATGTCGACTGAGCCACAATGATCAAAATGGTCTTTCACGAGAAAGTATGGAGCCCAACCTCCCGCAAGAACCATGTCATGCTGATACTGGCGAAGAGCCCTGCACAACTCAACTAATGCGCCTTTTGAAGCCTCAGTTGCGTCAAGATCATACACTCTGGTGCACCTTCCTCTTCTGTTGCCATTCTTCTAGTATCACTTCCAGAAGCTGAGACGCGGCCTCCTCACCTCTAGCTGGAAAATTGTAGAGATCCACATAGAGCTGAACATTCGAAACAACTCTGGTTCCGCGCACCTCTCGCATTCCATAAAAGACGCCATCATCATAAGGCACGACAAACTTGACATTTCCACTTCTAGGTGTGGGATTCAGCTCCAGTTTCTCTGCGATTTTCGGAGCCACATCCTCGGACGGTATATAAAGATGTACATCCACTGGCCGCACGTACGGGGCCACAAGCCAAGCAGCAGCTAGTCCCGAAAGGGCATATTTGGGATCTAAGTTAGAGACTTTGTGCACAAACTGATCTATTTCCTTCTCGAAAGTGAAGTAGTCCAGGAATTTGTTTGCACGATCGTATTGATGGTATGAGGCCCACCTCTTTAGGAGCTTTGTTGGATCAATCAGAAGGATTCGGTTCTGTTCGTTTCTGGCAGCATAGTTAAGCTCAATCAATGTCTTGCATATGTAGTGAGCCAGGCCATTAGAGACATTTGCCTCTTGCGCAAGTTGTCTTTCGTCCCAGTCTCTGCCGTGGTTTACGAGCAACACTCGCAAAACCCTAGACGATTTGGCGGCGAATACGTTCTTGACCGTATACATGCTGACACCGTTATTGGCTAATTCAATGAGTAGTGTTGCTCAATGCAGTATATAAATGCTCAATGTTATTGAGCAGGAGCTTCTGCTCAGCCTCATTTATAAACGCTCAACAGTATTGAGCGAACACGCGTCTTTGAGTCGAGAAGCCTATCTATTCTGGAGGTCATATGACCTATTTAATATGCCACGAGGTCATTAAGACAACCGCAGTCATCCAACCGCACAACTCCAACTCGATGAGTTACGACCAACGCAATGTCTTACTTTGATGCGAATATGACGCATGTAGCGGTCTGGTGGATATGTAGGCAATGCGCTTAAAGGTCGCGTGTTGCCAATATATCGGTAATCCATTCAGACTTCGCTATTACCGGTTTTTATGGTCTAGTTTGTTGTTGTGGTTTTTGTTGGGTGTTGTGTGGGGTGTTAGTTGTTTGTGATTGTGACGGGGTCGTTTTTGGGTGTTCCGTATGTTTGGCCGTCGTATGGGGTGCAGATGATTTTGATCTGGTCGCTTGTTGTGAAGTTGTCGGGTGTGAGTGTTTGGTTTGTGGCTCCTGTGATGCTTATCCATGTGCCGGTTTCGTATTTTTGCCATTGGTAGGTGTAGGTTACTGTGTCGCCGTCTGCGTCGTACGGGTTTGTCGGGTTGGCCGTTAGTGTGCTAGTCGCGTTGACTGGGTCTGGGTTATCGTTACGCTGTCTATGGTGGGGTGTTTTGGATTGTGACGGTTGGCGACGTTTTGAGGTCTCCGAAGGTTGTTCCGTCTTTGGGCTTCACTGTGAAGAACCATGTTTCGCCTTCTCCAGTCAGGCTAGCGGATACTGTGAGGGTGTCGTTCAGGAGTGGTTGGAGTATTCCGTTCTTGTACCAGCGTGTTTCTGTTCCTGATTCAGGGTTGCCTTCAGGGTCAAAGTAGGCGTATGTGGCTGCTAGGTTGTCGTTCGTCTTTGGTGAGGTTGGGGTTATCGCGAGGTTCTTTGCTGTTGGCGGGTTATTGATGCCGATCGTTATAGTGTTTGAGGCTTTTGTGGCTCCGTCTTGGTCGCCGTCGTTGGGGATTACTTCGCATCGCCACGTCTCGCCTGTCTTGGTTTCCTGTGCGGCATTCGCGGAGCTACTGCTTAGACCGTCTTTACTGTCTAAGAAGTGTTGGTAGACTTGCTGTGGTGAGAGACTTTTCGGGTAGATGGCCACTTCGTCGATCATGCCTTTGAAGTAGTCAAACCAACCTATGTAAAGCGGGTTGGAGCCGCTTGGCTGAATGTTACCTGTGATTAGTGTTTTTGAGGCATCCTGTACGCCGTTTATGTAAAGTGTCAGTGCCACGCCGCTTTTGTACGTCAGCACAACGTGATACCACGTGTTCAGCTGGAGTGTGGTGTTGGACGACAATTTGTTGAGGCCGCTAATCATATCGTTTCCTGTGGCTACCCAGATGCTGGCAAAAAGCTTGTTTCCGCTTATGCCTATCTCGTAGCTGGGTACTCGCGCTATGGTTCTGGTGTTGCTCTGCGAGGCTGTGAGGTAGATCCAGTGTTCTACGGTTAGTTCTGGCCAGGAGCCTCCGCCGTCGAGTGAGCTTGTTCCCGGGATCTGTATGAAGCCTCTGTTGAATTGGTAGGCTCCGCCGACTTTTCCGTTGCTTGTCCACTGGGCTCCTCGGACTATTATGCCGTTGTTGTTGTAGCCTGAATAGTCTTCAGTTGTGGTTGAGCTGTTGGTGTTGAATGGAAGCTGGAGGTTTGTGGTTGAGGTGCCGTTTCTGTACCAATGATAGGTGTTGGTTACTTTGGAGTCGTCTGGGTCATAGGTTGACTGGTTGTAGCAGACTAGGTTTCCTCCGTTGATCGTCAGGATTGGATCGTGTTGCGTTGGCTGTTCACTTGGTAGCGTTGTGAACGTATACGTCATGTTGGTCCAGTGTGTTCCGTCGGTGACGCTAACGTGCCACTTGTAGGTTGTCGAGTATTGGAGATTGCTTGCTGGGATTGCGTATCTGCCGTTGCCAATGGCTGACGCTGAGCCTGAGCCTATGTCAGGGCTTGTAGAAACCACGTAATTCATTGGGTCGCCCTGTGGATCAGTCAAGTTGAAACTTAGTTCAGACAGTGATAGTGGCACGTTGGCTGCTTTGTCCGTTGGCGAAGGAGCGAAAACCATGGGCATTTGCGGGATTGTTTCCTCACTTCCTACGGTGTAGAATGCTAACGGGTCTTTCTGGTTGTTATAACTTGTTTGTATCCATGCGGGTGAGCGGGCAACGTTTGACATTCTTACCTCGTCTATTCCTCCTTTGAGCCATCTCTGGCTGATGTCACTTATGAGAAACGGGCTAGTTGTTGTGATCATGGTTTTTCCTATGGGGAAGGTGCCACTGAGCTTTTCGACACCGTCAAGATACACCTTAATCGTTCCGACCTGAGCGTCCAGCGTGACCGCCAAGTGATGCCACGTATTCCACTTCCAGCCGACATTGCTGCCTTCAATGGATGCTCCGGTACTATCGCTGAACTTAACGTACCAGTACGTCCTTCCTTCAGTAGAACCCAACCGTATGTAATACTGACCCCACGTGCCCTTGTTAACAAGATTGATGAAATCGACCGTTGAGGACAGTTTCATCCACAGCTCGATCGTGATTGCTGATGTTGGATTCAGACTTGGGGAATTGCCTACTCGGATGTAATCGTTTATGCCGTCGAAAACATCTGCTCCGTCAATCTTTCCCGCACCACTCTTGGCAATACTGCCGAAAGTCACTCCATTATTCGCGTTAGTTGTGGAATCGTATCGGCTTGTTGTACCGGACTCTTCCAAGTGCTGAACCATAACAAAGTTAGAACCCCAAACAGCTGAGACATTCTGCTGGTTCGGTGCTGAGGAGTTGCCGTAATACATGAAGATGGTTGTGTCAGTTGTTGGTGGGAGTTGAGGTACGTTTACCCATGCTATGATGTGTCCGTTGGTGCTGTTGTAGAGTTCTATTTCGTGGTTGAGTTTGACAGCGTTGGCGTCTGTGAAGGCGATGTCGTCGCCGTCAGGTTGGGCACTGCTTGCTAGGTTGCTGTCGGTGATGTCTACTAGAACTGGAATGTTCGACGGGTTGCCAGAGACTTTGGTGTGATCTATTGTTATTGCCTTTCGGTAGGTCCAGTCGCTTTTCCACCATTGAGAGACGGATTTTGTCGTGAAAGTGTAAGTCGCATTTCTAGTGTGTGTTCCATCTGTTGCTGTTACTGTCCACGTGTAGGTAGTGGAGGGTGAGAGATTGTTAATGAGTAGAGAGTATCTTCCGTTGGCTACGTTGATCTTGCTGTCTGAACCTATGTTTGGGGTGGTTGTGACTGTGTAGTTGATGGGGTCATGTTGATAGTCTGTTAGAGTGAATTGGAGTTCAAATGGCGACAGAGGCATGTCTGTCGCGAGGTTTGGCGGGCTGGGCGAGGTCATTAGAGGGGTCGGTCCGCCTTGGGGTTGTACGTATTCAGCTACTCCGCGTCTGAACTCGCTGTAGAATTGAACCTCAGTTCTGGGTCTTGGGTTGGGTCGTCGTGCTGGAGTGTCAAATGCGTATATCGCTCCGCTTTGGGTTGTGACGATTAGTTCGTTGTAGGCGTCGCCGTCGATGTCTTGCACTACGGCGTAGTTTAGTGTTCCTGCAAGGCCTGACAGTCCGTCTATGTTTCGCAATTCTTCTCCTGAGCCGACTTCTCCCGAAAGACCTACGATTCCGTCTAGTATGTGATAAGAGTTGTCGATGATGAAGATGCTCTTGTAGTTGCATGCGACTATTTCCATGTAGCCGTCGCCATTGACATCGGCCAGTTGTGGTCCGTAGAAGCATTTTCCGATGTACATTCTTGCGTCTACTTTCCACTTTACGAGGTCCCATATGACGAGGTCGTCGGAAGTCGTATTGTGGAAGTCAGCCATCAGCATTTCCAGGTTTCCGTCACGATCTATGTCATAGACCGACGATTGATAGTGCGTTGGCGCGTCACTTGGAATGCCGAGTGTCATTCTTATCGTGCTTCCATCAGTTGAGTTGAGGACGGCTACTCCGCCGTTCAGGTCGCCTATTATGACGTCGAGTGTTCCATCATTGTTGACGTCAGCAATCATTGGTTTTTGACTGCTGCAGAAGACTTCCGGACGGGACCATCGCAATGTGAGGTTTCTAGCCCAGAACGACAGTATTCCTTTGCCGTAGTCATTGTCTCCATATAATGGGTCATTGAGGTACATGTTTCTCTCGCCCATGTAGATCTCGAACTCTCCGTCAAGGTCCGTATCTGCGATTGACAAGCCTCCACTGCATGGACGCCAGATGAACGTTTGTCGGAGTATCTGTCCGTCATAACTTAATGCGGTTAGCCTCCCTGTACCGTTCAGACCTTTGCTGGTGTCAGTTGATCCAACAAAAACTGTCGGGTAGCCATTTCCGTCAATGTCGAAGATCACTGGGCCCGAGTATGTTTCCTTGCCCAAGCCTGTTGCTCTCCAGTAAATGCTTCCGTCATTTGCATGCAAAGCAAGTATGCCAGCAGGGGTTTCAAGCGGCACTATTATTTCAAGAATGCCGTCATTGTTCAGGTCGGCCATTTGTGCTTGGGCATGGTCACCCATGTTACTATCGGTAATATTCCAGAGTGTGTTTCCATTGGTTCCGTTTAGAGCTATGACTCCGCTTTTCCCAGCGTGAAGGACTTCATCCACGCCATCGTTGTTTATGTCAGCTGCAAGTACTCCTGAGACTCCCTTGGGCATTCCTGTCATCATCCACTTTTGCTGGAGTATCTTGCTGGTCGTTGTGAACGAAAAGGTTCTGTTTGTCCATGACTGCCCATTTGTAGCTTCGACGCCCCAGTAGTACGTTGTACTGAGGTTTTGCATCTGAGTTGGAATTGCGGTGTAGGTTCCGCTGGGCACATTTTGGAAGGTCTCAATGGCTGTCCACGTGTTCGATATTCTTTGTTTGAAGGTTACAGTCATGTTCAGCCCATTTGGATCGACTGCCCTAACCGACAGTGTCGGATTGGTGTACACACCTGTAGCCTCATTCTTCGGACTCTCAAAAATCAGTAGAGCAAGAGAGTGCGCCTCTTCGCCCACTATTGTGTAGAATGCTGACGGGTCTTTCTGGTTGTTGTAACTTGTTTGAATCCAAGAGGGCAAACGAGCGACGTTTGATATTCGGACTTCATCTATTTCTCCTTTGACCCATCTTTGGCTGATATCACTCAGAAGAAGCGGGTTAGTTGTTGCAATGATGGTTTTTCCAGCGGCGAACGTGCCGCTGAGCTTTTCGACACTGTCAAGATACACCTTAATCGTTCCAGCTTGAGCGTCCAGCGTGACCGCCAAGTGATGCCACGTATTCCACTTCCAGCCGATATTGCTGCCTTCTACCGTCGCCACTGTGCCATCGCTGAACTTGACATACCAGTACGTCCTTCCCTCAGCAGAACCCAACCTCAAATAACACTGGCTCCACGTACCCTTGTTGATGAGATTGATGTAATTGCCTGTAGAGGATAGCTTCATCCACGACTCGATGGTTATGGCTGACGCTGGGTTCAAGCTTGGTGAATCACTCACTCTGAGGTAATCGTTTGTGCCGTCGAAAACATCTGCTCCGTCAATTTTTCCCGCAACATTCTTGGCAATGCCGCCAAAAGTCACCCCGTTGTTCGCTCTGATTGTAGAATCGTACCGACTTGCTATACCGGACTCTTCCAAGTGCTGAACCATAACATAGTTGGAACCCCAAACAGCCGAAGCATTCTGCTGGCTTGTTGCAAGAGGGTTGCCATAGTACATGAAGAGTTCCGTGTCAGCAGTTGAGGAGAGTAGTGGTATTTGTATCCATGCAACCAAGTGACCTGAATTGCCGTCATAGAATTCGATTTCGTGATTGAGTGTGCTGTTGTGGTCGAGGGTGAATATGATGTCACTGCCGCTGGATTGAGCTTTTGCCTTCAAGTCGGAATCAATAATGTCTATGAGAACAGGAAAGTTCAGTATGTCAGCTATCACTTTGGTGTGGTCTATGATTATCTGTTTCCTGAAGTTCCAGTTTTCGTTCCACCATGGAGGCTGAGACCATGTGGGCTGGATCAGAAGAAACAGAGGAATAGTAAACAAGCTGCTGAAGAGCAGACAAGTTATGAAAGTGCCTCGGAGTCTCCGCTTATGAAGTCTGAACATGATTGAATTCAACCCTTCTCCCATAAGACGAGTGTTGTTCTGAAATATATACGTATACTACGGATAGGGAAGATTCCATGCTTTGTATTTGTGTTGGACTTGTAGGCGAAAGTGTTTATTAGATGGCAATAGCGAAATGTCTTGCTGATTCAGAATGGCTTCTAATCATGCGCTTCTGCGTATCAGCACAGTTTTGTGGGCCATCGCAATCCTGATCGTGGTTACTGTTCATAATGGATCAAAGAATCAGTGGGTAGTTCCAAACGTGATTGTCGGCAATGCTGGAAATATCGAGGCTGCAAAGGATCTATTGCATCATGTAGATAGCGACAGAATTCTAGATGAGAACGGGAAGGAAGTTATATGGCGGGGGGCTGGGGGGAGTTATCTTTTTCATACTGATGATTACATAACCGCTTGGAGTCTTCACCTTTCAGAAATCCAGAAAATGGGTTTAGACACCGTTCGTCTGGCCTTCCGTTTTCCAAACAGTAGCCCGGGGGAAGATGGATATATTGCTGCTGACACTTTAGATTACACCAAACTTAATGAAGTTCTAGGTTGGCTTGACAAACACAATATCAAAGCCATTTTATGTTGTATGAACTACCGTGATATGGTGGGGGATTTCGGTTCTCAAAAGCTGACAGACAACTGGGTGACACTTGCAGGGCACTATCGTGGCGATTCTCGGATAGTAGCTTATGAGTTATTCAATGAGCCTAGTCCAGACACATGGGATGTGTCTTGGATGAGAAGCAGAGAGAATGTGACAAAGGCTTATGCGGATCTAACGGATACCGTGCGTGCTGTAGATCCTGAGCATATTGCTATTTGGCAGTCGTTTGCATACCTTGCTTACTATTGGGATATTGAAAAGTTTGCCGAGACTCTGCAGCCATATCTGAGACCAAACCTTGTCTTCACCGTTCACAGTTGGCTACACAAGGAATCGAGCTTTGATATCTGGAATCCCGAACAGATGTCGTATATCTCAGTGGAGTACCTTGTTAAGGCCAGAGAAAGACTGAACGTACCCTTTTGGCTCGGAGAGTTTGGGAGTTACTCGCCATTCAACTTCAGTAATACAGAATATCAGTGGACTGAGCAGACTTTGTGGCGATGCGAAGGGCAAGTTCTAGGATGGAACCTGTGGATGGGGCGTACCAACATGGATATGCCATGGGAGGAGTATCTGCCCCTGTTCCCGCTCCAAGTGCATAATGAGAGGCTCGTCCGTGAGCCGTGGAATATGCCAATACATAGCCTGAAGGATTTTGTACTGCAAAGCGGAGGAGTGGACAAACGTGAATCTTATCGATTGGAAATATGCCACAGTAATGACTATGCAACTTTGAAGCCTGGCATAGTTGTGCGAGTAGTCGTAAGCTGTAAGCTACAGGATGGAAGTTACGAGATGGTTAGCGATGAAACAATAAGGGTCAATGAAATCTTGACGATTTGTAACGAAGGGGGAACGACCACACATCCAGAGGATTTGATTGTGAAGATCTATTCGATAGGTTTTGCATAGCACACATTTTTGTTCCTCAGCCCGTTTGCGTCATTTGGCTTCTCCCCTGCAGTATTTCGTTAGGAGACAAGCGCCTTAATCACTCATATGCGGGAACATGAATTCAGGAACACATTAGTTATTTCACAGATTCCTAGGCAGCTAACTCAACTGTGATCTTCAAGTAGTAGCCTGGTGAATTTGGCACTCATGCAGACTAGTTTGACATAGATCTGTTGACACACGACACATTGATATGTTCGACTGCCTCGAAACCATCCGGACCTGGTGCTTATGCTACGAGTCTGTTGATATGGGCACAGCATTGCTCCAGTGTGCTGGAACAATAGGAACGATACTAGTCCAATAATCCACTAAGGCGGTCTCATCGCTTGCGGTTTCGCTAAAGTTGCTTTCAAGTCTTTCTAATAGATACGAGACGATTCACGGGTTCTGCAGGTTTGCACTTGCTTGTACATATATTCTGCATTGATCGTTTGAATAAACCAGATCACTTCTATCTTCCACGAACCAAATGTCATAGTAGTATTGGAGTCTTGGAAGGTATTGGAGGCTTATGGATGCGGAAGCCAATCGTTTGACTGCCATGTCTGCTGGAAGTTTGTCATCGACTATGCGAATCCGTGAGTAATCCTCTGCAAAGTATTGAAGCACCAAAACATCATCAATTATCGAGGTTATTGGCTTCGTGCTCCACATCACTGAAAACTCACAAGCTCTCACTTCATCTGGATGCATAAACGAGACATACGTTGAGTAATATAGGTTGGATACGAGAAACGTCCCGATAACCAGAAATGGAAGAGCTCCCTCAAAAAGCCAAGAGATTCGCTTCACCCACCGTATTCCTTTGCTCCTTGCTGCTGCAATTGCAGAGAGAACAGAGACAATGACACCACCAAAGAAAAGAATGCGACCCACACCATATTCTGCTGGAGTGAGATATATCAGAATGCCACCAAACAGAACGCCCACCGTCAGCAGAATGATCAATCTCGCTTCTGCAGTTCTTCTCATAAGTATGATGCCCAGAATGCTCAAGATTGCAAATGCGCCATATATTCCATAGCGATAGAATCCAAGGAGTGGTACAAGTGCTCCAGGCGAAGGATTGTACACAATCACTTCTCTAAAGCCAGAGAAAGCCCTTTCACCTCTTACGACCGAAGAAAGGAAACTCACAACATCGCCAAGCGTCTGAACCGCCACATAGCTCTGCCATGAGACAAAGAGAACTATGGTGACCAGCAAAAGCACAGAAGTAACAAACTGTTTGTTTTTCAACTTCAAGAATGAGATCCCACCTCCGAATATATAGATGCATGCAACCGAACAGAGAACCATCGCTATGGAAAAAACGTGTGTAATAGTTAGAGCTATCGTTGAGACCAACATCAAGACGGTCATCAAGCGGTCTCTCCTGTGCAGACTCTTTATGCTTGCAAAGACGAAAAGCACATAGAGACACAAGCCGATCAACTGAGGTGAATAGTGGTATCCGTTGAAAAGCCTAAATGAAAACGCCATGTAGATTGTCGGTACCAACCAGCACTTTTCTGATCCTATGAGAAGCTTACCGACGATCAGAAGGAGGCAAACTATGAGCACATTCAGAACAGAACCAAGCAACATGTTTGCTTCCAAAACTTCCATGCCGAGAGTTTCAGATACCATTGCCGAAAGAACAAAAGTTCCAGGATACTGAAAGTAACCTGTGTAGTTAGCGAAATAGCCATATGTTTCAATGTGTTTTGGCAATGTGCTGTGTCTGAAGGAATCCCAGAAAAAAACACTCGGTCTCTGCATTAAGGGAAAAATCACCATAAGAATGATTACCATGGTAATAGGAATGATCCAGGATAAACGTTTGTTCCCAAGCTTGTTCACGAGTAAAAGGCCCAACGGCAGACAGAAGAGGTATATCCATGTTGGCCAAGAGAAAAGAAGCACAAGGTCACCACTGGAGAAATCTGAGCGACCGAAATCCATTCGTAGCAGAAAAACACCTAGAAGCGATAAGCCAACAGAAAGACATGCAACAATAGCATAATCTCGGATTTTCGTATTGATCATTTTCATCGCCTCACAACAGAATACTGTTTAGGCAATCCCGACAGTAAAGATCGTTGTTCCCAAGATGAAATTCTGATTTTGGATTCTCATTCAAAACTGCTTCCTTCACGCATGGGGCGGCATTTGTGAGCATCAGAATCACTTTCGGTCACATTAGGTGTGTTTTCAAACATTCATTTCAGATGACAGTGACTCGTCAACTAGCCTTTCCAAAAGATGGCTCATTATTCGCCTTTCGGTTTCGTTGGTTGACTTCGACAAACCCTCTCTTTCCACGTGTACCACCACGATACCCGGATCATAGATAGAATCCCAACCTTCCAAGACAACCTTCGCACCCAAATACTGTTCCCAATATGGAGCCACCTTGATAAATCGGTGTTCTGGAAGAGAGGCATTCTTCAGGGCTTCTTTCTTGAAGCTCATATTGACCCCAAGGCATGGCAGAGAATAGCACACCTTTCGTGATATATATGGTCCCGTGGCAATTGTGAAATCTCTCGTGATGAATATACCAAGGCGATATTTTTTGAAAACGGGATGTGGTCTGCTCAACATTGGTCTTAGCAAACGCCATTGCAAACTGCGCATCAATGCTGGAAACGTTTCGCTCTTCCTTGGGGTACGCCTGGCTCTGATGAATGGAGCAAATGTTGGAATATCGCCAAGACCGTACGAAGGGATCAAGCTTATGCTGCCACCAGAAATCGCGCCGCTATTTCTGAACTTTGAATGCCTATTTACGTAGTCGTCGATCCAGTGTTCGGGCAGGATTGCGTCATCGTCTGTGAAAATGACAATTTCCCCTTTTGAGCATCTCAAACCCATGTTCAGTGCATGTGTCAGATGACCCATGTCTTGCACTAGAATCTTGTATTGAAGCCTATGTTTGTTGCATATCTTATGTATGACTTCCTCCGTTCCATCTCCAGAAGGCTTTACGACTATGATTGTTTCAAACCGCCCACCAAAAGATTGCCTACCAAGACTTTCCAAGAGGTTGGAGATTAGTCGTACACCTTTGAAAGTGGGTACTACGACGGATACCTGCATATCATCACACTTCTTGTTGAAGCCTGAAAGCTTTATAGGTCTTTTCAATATGATAACGAAGGGAAATGTCTGTGAACGAGACCTTACAGCTCTTGAGAATGGTCCACTGCATCAACGAGCAGATTCATGTAAATCTGACAGACAACCAATCCGTGCGACTTTACAAGTGTGCTATCAGAAACAAAATGGCGCTTTTCTACTTAGAGATCCTTAGAAAGAGCTCGGGATTGTTTGCGCTTCAGTCTGCCTATGACTTGGAAAACACGAAATATACAAAGAGTGTTGATGCAATTGTCAGAGTCTCTGGCTCCCTGTCCAGCAAAGGGATCAACCATGCAGTCTTCAAAACTGTTCGACCGTACAAGTCTGCCACTGCGGATATTGATGTGCTGATTTTCAACCAAGATTCCTATTCCAAGTCGTTGAAAGCAACAGAAGAGGCAGGTTACAGAATGATTGTACGAGGACCGATGTCGGCGACCTTTTGG
The DNA here is from genome assembly GCA_964354055.1 of uncultured Candidatus Bathyarchaeia archaeon. GTDB lineage: Archaea > Thermoproteota > Bathyarchaeia > Bathyarchaeales > Bathycorpusculaceae > DATKKK01. The sequence continues at coordinate 47,135 of CAYGYI010000001.1, forward strand.
GATGAGGATGCACAGATTGGAATAGACTTGTATGAACAAATCGCTGTGAGTTACATTGCATACATTGACATCGCAAAACTCAAGACCTATGTCAAGAATACGAAGCTCGAGAATGGCAAAAACGTACCTCTTCTGGGACCTGAAGCCGATCTGGCCTGCATAATTGCCCATTCTGTAATAAAGGAACAGATGTATACGCTATCGGAGTACTACTCATACCTTTACTATCTCAAACAAATGGACGTCAACCAATTTCTCGATATCGTGAGGCAAAACAACATTACGGTTGCTGCGAGGGTGCACACAACAATCACAGCTAGACTCTGCCAGATGATAAATGGAATTATCCCTTTCGAGTTCCAAAGGATCCTGAAAGACCTCAACACTGACTGCCTGGAAGTGGAGAGGCTAGTCGCGAATAACTTTGCGACTCCGCACAAGTATCACCCAATCACTGTGGCAAGGTCGCTTCTTGAAATCGCAAAGGGAAAAAGAACTAGAGATAGCATGGCTAGACAAGTTTATGAGCTTCTAAATCCCAACTTTTCAGGAAAATTCCTTGGAGCCTTTTTGGAACACGTAATCAGAGAAACTTATTGAAACGATGTGTCTAGTGATATTTCGACACGAAGTCTACAATCATTTCATGAGTCTCACTGACCGAGTACATCGAAGTGTCAACTCGAAATGCCATGACCCTTGGCGCAAGATAGCTATACATCTTTCTATGAAAATCCGTATACTCTCTTGGTCCGGCAACTTCCCCACGCCTACTTAGAATAGTGTCGTAGGGCGCATCCACGTACACGAATACTGTGCCCCTAGGCACAAGTCTCAACAGAAGCGATGCTTGCCAACTGTTTACAAAACCCTCTTCACCCAGAAAATAGGCGATGCTTGCGATACTGTCAACCACGAACCTCTCAGCCACAACCACACGTCCCACTAATAGGGGAATATGAACCTGCAAAATCACAACTGGAACAATACCTGCAAGCTCAACGACCGACCAGATGAACTTTGACAACCTTCCTTTTAATATCGGAGGACTCATAGTAATCGGACTGACCGCTCCATATTCGGCTTCGCTTAAATAGGAAACTGCAAAGCCTGTCCGCATCTTCTTCAGAATACCACTTCTGTCTTCACATAGATTCAGTTTGTAGAACAGCATCCACATCAGATAGGCAATCGTGTGAGTCGAACGGACCCACGCCTTCTTCACTTCGAACCCTCTGGACCGGAGAACACCAGCCAAAAGCTCAGTCTGTGTAGACTTCCCAGCACCGTCAGGACCAAAAAGAGCGACAACTCTGGGAAAGCGAATCTTACTTGCGCTCGAAGGCACATTCATGTTAAACAACTCGACTCTAAGGACATACTCAACTGTGCCTCATTCGAAATAGCTGGCCTCAAGTTTTTCGGTGACTTGGTTCCAGTCAAGGATCTTGGTTCCCATCCATTTTCTAATGGCTTTCTGATCCAAATCGTTGTCCAGAACGCGGTTAATTTGGCTTGCCAATGCCGTCAAATTGATGGGGAAGTCAACCCCAAAGCATGTCTCATTGTCCACCCATTCGCTTAAAGCAGAAGTCTTCGCTACTACGCATGGGGTTCCAGCCGTCAACGCTTCAGCCACCACGATTGAATATGCTTCATATCTTGACAGTAGCACAAACGCATCGGCATCTGCGTACTTCTGCAGAAGCTCTGGCCTAGACAAACCATGATAGAACCTGACTCTGTCAGAGACATTCAATTCATGGGCACGCTTCTCTAAGAAAGGTCTAAGCGGTCCTCTCCCCACGATTTCCAGAACCACATCTTCAGCAAGTCTGGGCAAGACCTCGACTAAGTACTGTGCACCCTTAAACCCGGCCAGATAGCCAACATACAGGACAGATCTGAACTCTCGGTCTCGCTTCTTCAAACCCTCGAACTCACTATAGTCCACGCCATTCGGAATCACATCAACTCTGTCACGGGTGAACCCAAACTGTCTTCGTATCAGAGATTTCTCAAACTCCGACACTGCAATTATCCTATCCGCCTTTGCCAGAGTCCTCTTGCCAAGCGGTTTGAGCAGCCTCACCAACGCATCTCTGAACGTTGAATGTCCCACGCCGTGAAAGTGAGGAGTCGCAACAAACATATTGCTTTTCGCAAGAGTCGAAAGGTGAAAGGGAAAGGCATGATATCCATGAGCGTGAACCACGTCAAACTCGCTCTTGCGCATTCTCAAAGGCATGTCAACCGTGAGGAAGTAAGCATTGCTCGGCGCTTTGCACCTGAATCTCTCCACCTTCACGCCGTTCGTAACCTCAAACCATGGAAGCTGCGCCTTATCATTCGTGGCGAAAACAGTCACATCGTGCTTTCGAGCAAGCCGCTCGGAAATGCTCCTAACGTGAACCGAAATTCCGCCTACCTCAACATATGAATCTGGACAAACCTGCAAAATTTTCATACTATCAACCCCACACACGTTGAAAGCCAAAGCTCATGCGATCAATTTCCCTTGAAATCATGCTTTTCCTCAACAAATACTTATGCTGCTGTCTTCTGTATTCATGTTCGACTTTTGTGCGAAAGCGTTTATTAAATAGCAAGATAGAATAAACGCGCGATAAAGTAAATATCAATGAACATACATATCTCATGTAGAGCAGCGTGATCATGTGAATCTGAACGTTTCGAAAAACGTTGGAAGGGCAACTGTGCTCCTCGCAGTCTTAATGTTTTCTATCGTTGCAGTTAGTTTCAGTTTGGCATCCTCTACAGTTGTGCCTTCCAACGGAGTGATCTACTATCCGCCTGGGTCTGGAGTTATTTTTGAGGATGAGTTTGAAAGTGGCGACTACAGTCAGTGGGCAGGTGTTGCAACCACTACTGGCGATAATGCGTCAGTAGCCAGTTTGAATCCGTATACTGGCAGATATGTTGGTCGGTTCCAGACAGGCACCATAACGTCCGGAACAAAGTACGCCTATTGCTATGAAAGCCTGTCCCAAGCGGCCACTGATGTCTACGCCAGAACATATTTCTATATTGCCGATGGCCTGCCACTCAACGACAACGATGACAGGTTTGGACTGATCGGATTTGAGATCGGCAGCCAGTTGCAGTGCACTCTCCGCGTTAGCCGATCAGGTGGCGTTGACAGGTTCAGCATTACCGGTTCTAATGGCACCAGTTCAGTTTCCAAGAATTCAGA
>CAYGYI010000002.1:0-33530 GCA_964354055.1 uncultured Candidatus Bathyarchaeia archaeon
CCCATTCGCCGAAGATGCTGATTGTTGAGCTGGGGTAGTCCACGTCGTAAGCAGCTGATAGAACTGGGTCGAATGTTACTGTCTTTAAGGGTCCATCAACTGCTACGCGAGCCCTTTGAGTGGTTTTCCAAAGAACATGATAGCAGCTGCCGGTTTCGAAGTAGACGTTTGCGTCACCGTTGCTGTCTGTGATGAAATAGCTGAACAATAGGTAGCCAGTGTAGCGATAATGGTAACCGGTTGGGCTGGTAATGTCGGTTACTGACTTGCGGGCGAAATAGGTGTCGTCGTTGGGGTTGGGTGAAGATCCTGTGCCTTTGTCATTGAGGTTCTGTCCGTTAGTCCACGCTGTGCCATCCCATTCCTCTTGCCACCATCTTCCTGCAAAGCCTATAAGCTCATTGTCGGCTGTGCCAGGCGTGCCCACGAGTTTGAGTTGGTAGGCGAAGTTGGGCTTGAGATTTCTAGCAACGAGTTTGCCAACAAGGGTTTTTCCAACCTTGTTGTAGAAGACATTGACGGTTGCTTGCGAGTATTGGTAGGTGCTCTGAAAACTGCTGCTGTAAGCTTGATCTGCTACGTCCATCCAACGGTAAGTAGCTCCCGATGGATCAGCCAATGCTAGGCTAGTAGTCGACCCTTCTATCGCTGGTGAGAGAACATTGTCCACATAGAAGGCTCCTGCACCATCGTTCCACTGGGCAAAACTAATGTGCGTCACACTAGTCTTAGCCGTTTGCGAGGTATACGGCCCATATTTAACTCCATCAACATAGACCTCATACGTATCACTCGCCAAATCGCAAACTACCTTAATAGTATACCACTGATCCAAATTCAACGACGCTATGATAGTAAGCGTGCTAGTACTACGTTGACGGCAGAACAGATCCATAGTGCCAGTTGAACCACCACCATTCTTATAGAAAGCCATATAGACAAAACGCTCAGCCCCTGCAGAGTTAGGACCATTAGTACCACCAGAATCATCGCCAACCATCATCCAGCCAGTAGCATCCGTACCAGAGATATCCAGTATCGAGTCCACGTAAATGTCCCATTGCACACTGAACGTGCCAGTTTGTGGAGAGATGAATTCTTGGCTCAAATACGCGTTTCCGCTTGAGCTCGCTGTGAAACCTGCCTTCTTGCCAGTGTTTCCACCAATGTCATTGGTGTCAAGGAATAGCAGAGTGGGAACATTGTTTCGGCTTTCATACCAGTCTTGGCCAGCACCGTTTGCTCTCAAGTCCGCAGCGTCCACGCTTGCGTCAAAGCTGGAATCTGCTAACAGTATCTGGATGAAGGTGGCAGTGACAGTTTTGCTCTTGTCCATGGTTATTGTGGCGGGGTTATTGCTGCCGGATAAGTCCCCACTCCAGCCAGAGAACATCCATCCACTGGTGGGTGTGGCACTCAACTGTACGACTGCACCATAGATGTATGTGATTTGATCTGGATCTTTTAAGTACGAACCACTGCCGACAACGTTCACTGTCAGAGTGTATTGGTCTTGAGTGAATGTTGCGGTAACTGCAGTGTTGCCTGTGATTGTAATGGTTGCAGGGTTGTCGGATCCTGTTAGGCCTCCGCTCCAACTGGAGAAGGACCAACCAACGTCTGGCGTGGCCGTCAAGGTGACACTTGCGCCGTAGATGTAAGTTAGTTGATCAGGACTATTGCTGACTTGACCGTTGCCGATTACGGTAACAGTCAAAGTGTACTGATCTTCCGTAAAAGTGGCTGTGATTTCCTTGTTGGCGTCCATCGTTATCGTTGCTGGATTTATGTTGCCTGTTAGGTCGCCGCTCCAACCGGTGAAGCTCCAACCGGCGACAGGAGTGGCTGTTAGCGTGACTGTTTCTCCGTCTGTGTAGGTTGCTTTGTCAGGGTCTCTGCTCACTGAACCCGAGCCCACAACGTCCACAGTCAATGTGTACTGGTTCTGAACGAAAGTCGCTGTGATCGCACTGTTGCCAATAATTGTCAGTGTCGCGGGGTTTGTGCTTCCCGTCAGGTCACCGCTCCAACTTGAAAAGAGCCAGTCAGTCGCGGGAACTGCTGTCAGCTGAACCATGTCACCGTAGTGATATGGTCCCGACGACGTTATGTCCACTGATCCACCCTCAGAGGGGTAAATCGTGACGGTAAGGGTATACTCTAGTTGGGTGAAAGTTGCGTATACAATTTTGTTGCCATCAATTGTGATCGTTGTTGGATTCGTGTTGCCTGAGAGGGCCCCGCTCCAAGCCGTGAACGTCCAGCCCATCGTGGGTTCAGCTGTCAGAGTCACAATTTCGCCGTCGGCATAGCCTAGTTTGTCAGGGTCTTTCGTGACGGAGCCCGAACCTTCAACGTTGACGGTTAGAGTGTACAGGTTCTGAGTGAAGGAAGCCATGACGACTTTGTTTGTGTCTACTACAATTGTCGTTGGACTAGCTGTGCCGGATAAGTCGCCGCTCCAACCAGAGAAAGACCAGCCAACAGCAGGAGCAGCAGCCAGGGTGACAACAGTGCCTGAAGCGTATGTTGCCTCTCCAGGATTCACCGATACCGAGCCGCTGCCGACAGTGCTGACTGTCAGTCTGTACCTGTCAATAGCTGGTGAGTGCACGTTGTCCACGTAGAATGTTCCTGCCCCGTCGTTCCATTGAGCAAAGCTGATGTGAGTGATTGCAGGCTGCGCCCATGCTGTGACCGCTGCAAAAGAGCCCTTGTAAACGCCGTCGACATACACTCCATAGGTTTTAGCAGCCACGTCAACAACGACTCTTATTGTGTACCACTGATCGAGATTGAGACCAGAAGTGACAGTAGTAAACGAGCCGAAGGCACTCATAGCGACCAGGTCAGCAGTACCACTTGTACCTCCACCGTTCTTGTAGAAGGCGAGGAAAACAAAACGGACAGCATCAGCACGGTTTGGACCGTTCGCGTTGGACGTACCTATCATCATTATTCCAGAGCGATCTGGGGTTGTGCCAGAAAGGTCAACTATGGAATCGACGTAGATGTTCCATTGAACACTGAAAGTCCCTGTTTGCGCAGCGATGAACTCCTGAGTCAAGTAGGCATTGTCAGTAGACAAACTCGTTCCGCTGAGTCTGGCCTTCTTGCCCGAGTTGCCGCCCACGTCAGCAATGTCAAGAGTAAGCAGGCTCGGGGTTTGGGCCCGGCTCTCATACCAGTCTTGGCCTGCACCGTTTGCTATCAAGGCTGCACTGTCAACACTGTCGGTGAACTCGGGGTCAACGAGCAACCGGATGAAAGTGGCAGTAACAACCTTGTTTCCAGTAATTGTGATGGTCGCGGGGTTCGTTGAGCCAGTGAGGTCTCCGCTCCACTGGCTGAATAGCCAGCCAGATTGAGGAGTAGCCGTCAATGTGACGACTGTATTGTAGGTGTAGGTTGACTGCTCTGGACTCTTGGTTACTGAGCCAGAACCAACGGTGTCGACTGTTAAAGTGTATTGGTTCGCTGTGAACGTGGCAGTGACGCCTTTGTTGCTGTCCATCGTGATCGAAGCAGGGTTCGAGGTGCCTGAGAGGTCTCCGCTCCAGCCTGAGAATGTCCAGCCAACATCAGCAGTTGCAGTCAACGTGACGATTGTGCCATAAGTGTAGGCTGCCTCGTCAGGACTCTTGGCGACTTGGCCGTTGCCGTCCACAGTGATTGATAGAGTGTACTGGTCTTGAGTGAATGTGGCAGTAATGACTTTGTTGGCGTCCATGGTTATTGAGGTTGGGTTAGTGGTACCCGTCAAGTCGCCGCTCCAACCGCCGAAAGACCAGCCAACAGCAGGAGCAGCCGTTAGAGTAACAACAGTGCCAGGATCATAAGTTGGTTGTTCTGGCGATATGGTCACTGAACCGCTGCCAGCCACGTTGATGCTCAAAGTGAAACCGACCTTGATGAACGTGGCAGTGACAGCCTTGTTACCATCCATTGTAACGAAGGTTGGATTGGTGGTGCCTGAGAGGTCTCCGCTCCAACCAGCGAAGTACCAGTCTGTCGCCGGAACTGCAGTCAACTGAACTATGTTGCCGTAGTGATAGGGCCCTGCCGGGCTCACAGTCACTGAACCGCCCTCAGAGGGATCAACAGCTACGGCCAATGTGTATTCTAGCTGAGTGAAGGTGGCAGTAACCTCGCTGTTGCCGGTCATGGTGATTGTCGTTGGGCTAGTGTTGCCGCCTAAGTCGCCGCTCCAACCGCTGAAAGACCAGCCGGCGCTTGGGACAGCGGTCAGCGTGACAACTGTGTCATAGGTGTAGGTTGTTTGATCTGGACTCTTGGTTATCTGGCCGTTGCCGACCGCGGTGAGAGTCAATGTGTATTGGTCCTGAGTGAATGTGGCAGTGACGATCTTGTTTCCTGTCATCGTTATTGAGATCGGGTTCGTGGTACCAGACAAGTCGCCGCTCCAACCAGAGAAGGTCCAGCCTGGAACGACTGTCGCCGTCAACTGAACTACAGTGTCTTTTACGTACGTGATCTGGTTGGGGTATTTGGTCACCGAGCCCTGTCCGATCACGCTAATAGATAACGTGTAGCGCAGAGGTTCTACACGTTCTTCTGTTCCGATTTGGTAGAATGTCGATGGGTCTTTCTGGTTATTGTACTCGGTGCCGATCCAGCCACTGCTTCTGGCCATGTTTGAAACGCGGACTTCATCGATGAAGCCACTAAACTTGCGTAGATGATCAGACCGATCACCAACGTACATGCTTTGAGAAGGCCAAGTCGGTGGTGAAGTGGACATGCTTGATGGTGAGCCGCCATCGACCCATAATCTGGCCGTTGTGCCGTCAAATGTGCCCACGACGTAGTGCCACTGGTTGAGGGAGATAGACTTCGCAACCATCAAGCCATTGATATAGAATTGGACTTGCACGTCACCCGAGATCTGGAGAAAAGCTCCCTGGTTGTTTGTCCATTCCGAAATGAAGTAGCGGGCTCCTGTTCTAGGATAGATCCAGGCACTGAACGTGAACTGTGTTTCGCTTGAGCAAACGCGTGGTAACCCAACATAGCCGCCTGTGAACTCGTCACATCCATCTATCTTTCCTGTTGTGCCTTGATTTATTGGGCTGGAGGGTGTGCCATCGTTGTGATTGGATGTTGAATCGAAATGGATGCCAGTGTTCTCATTAAGATGGAGGATTGCCTTGTAGTTGGTGCCCCACACGGCTGTTTTGTCTTGTTGGCTTGAGCAGGTGGGGTTGCCGTAGTAAATGTAAATGGTTGTGTCGATTGTTGAAGACAGATCGGGCACTTTCACCCAAGCAACTAGGCGACCTGTGCTACTGGCGTATAGCTCTATTTCATGGCTGAGCTTCACGTTGTCTGCACCTACGAAGATGAAGTCGTCACCGTCAGCCTGGGCCTTGAGTGTGAAGCCACTGTCCGTGAGATCTATCAGCACTGGAAAGTTGGTCTGATCAGAGCTTACTTTCTGATGGTTTATTGTTATTGTTCTGCGATACTGCCATGCACTGTTCCACCAGTTAGTCTGTGTCCATATGAAAACTGCGGTCACAGCTCTGTTTCCAGTCATGCTCATAGATTCTGGGTTGAGGCTGCCGGAAAGGTCGCCTGTCCAATGAGAGAATGCGTAGCCAGGTTCTGGAACAGCTATCAACTGGACCAATGTGCCATAAGTGTAAGTTGGCTGATCGGGGGCTTTGACCACTGAGCCGCCGCCATCTATGTTCACTGTCAAGGTGTATTGGTTCTGGGTAAAAGTCGCGGTGACAATCTTGTTACCAGTCATGCTAATCGTCGTCGGATTAGCAGTTCCAGTCAAGTCGCCGCTCCAACCATAGAAAGACCAACCCAAGACCGGAGCAGCCGTCAAAGTGACAACAGAACCCTCCGCGTAGCTCGTCTGGTCAGGATTCTTGGTCGCCGAACCGCTGCCAACAAGGTTGACGGTCAATGTGTACTGCTTCTGGGTAAATGTTGCCGTCACTACCTTGCTGCTAGTCATAGTGATGGTCGCAGGGTTAGCGTTACCAGTTAGATCACCGCTCCAACCGCCGAAAGACCAACCAGTCGCGGGAGTAGCGGTCAAAGTGACAAGAGAATCGGGTGTATAGGTTGCCTGATCAGGATTTTTCACCACGGAGCCGCTGCCGACAGTGTTCACTGTCAACGAGTATCCTTGAGTGAAAGTGGCAACAACAATCTTGTTGCCGGTCATAGTAATAGTGGTTGGATTGGTGTTGCCCGAGAGGTCACCGCTCCAACCATCAAAATACCAACCTGAGGATGGAGTAGCAGTCAGGGTAACGACTGTACCTTTCGTGTATGTTGCTTCTGCCGGACTCTTGGCAACCGAGCCGCTCCCCACTGTGCTAACTGTCAGCCTGTACCGATCTTGAGCGGGTGAGAGCACATTGTCCACGTAGAAGGCACCCGCTCCATCGTTCCACTGGGCAAAACTAATGTGAGTCAGACTCGTCAGTTTGGTGACTGCGTTCTTAGTGGCCTTGAGCACACCGTCCAAGTAAATGTCGTAGGTTCCTGCAGGCACGTTGACTGCAACCCGGATGGTGTACCACTGCTTCATATTAAGGCTGGAAGCGACGGTTGTGTATGTGTTGAAGTTGCTCATCGCCACGAGGTCCATCGTACCAGACGTGCCTCCACCGTTCTTGAAGAAGGAAAGGAAAGCGAAGCGTTCACTATCAGCTGAAGATGGACCCTTCTGTCCGTCAAGATCAGCGCCTACCAACATGAAACCCGCTCTGTCAGGCGATGAGATATCCAAGATAGAATCCACAAAGATGTCCCATTGTACGGTGAAGGTGCCCGTCTGAGGAATGCTGAATTCCTGTGTCACATACGCGTTGCCACTGGAACTTGCAGTGAATCCGGCTTTCTTTGAGGCGTCACCACCAATGTTGTTCATATCGAGGGACAGGAGGGTTGGAACGTCATTTCGGCTTTCGTACCAGTCTTGTACAACGCCGTTGTTCTTCAAATCAGCGCTGTCGACGCTGTCGCTGAACTCGGAATCAACGATCCATCGTGGTGCCGTCGTGAAGGTGTATGTTGCGTCGGTCTCGTGCGTGCCGTCTGTCACGTGCACGTGCCAAGTGTAGGTTGTTGAGTATTGCAAGCCGCTTACAATTACCGAATACCTTCCGTCGTGAACACCGTTTGCGCTTCCGCCGCCCACATCAGGAGTTGTTGAAACATCGTAATTCATTGCATCATTTTGATAGTCGTTCAGACTGAAGCTCAGTTCAGTTGAGGTGACCGGGACGTTTGTCGCTTTGTCAACAGGGTTGGGGTCTGATACGACTGGCGATGGCGGCAAGGATTCTTCTGTTCCCACACTGCTGAATGCCTGTGGATCTTTTTGATTGTTGTAGCAAGTGAGTGTCCAACCCGCGGTTCTAGCTGTATTGGAAAGGCGTATTTCGTCGAGACCGCCTTTCAGGTATCTGGCTGTATTGTATGTGCATCTTCCTATGTGAAGCGGAACGCCTACATTATTGTAGATAGAAGCTATCGTGCCCGAGTTTTTCGTTGCTATCTGAATACCGTTTACATAGAACTTCGGAATGACACTTGTTTGCCATACAACCGTTATGTAATACCAGGCACCCGCTGTCGGACTGAAGGAAGCATACCATTCTTTGTATGTATTGCCGTCCTGTGACGCGAAAAAGCCCAGCACCTTGCCATATGTTGCATGGTTCTGATATTCGATAAACCAGCCTTTTTGATTCGTTCCAGGATCAATGAATTTGTTCAGAATTGTCTGTCTTCGGCTCACGTCATCTAGTTTCAGCCAGAAGCTCGCGGTGAAGCCCTGCGTGAAGCCTGCGAGAGCGTCGCTGTGAGGAACCTGGACGTAACCAGTTGTTCCGTCAAATCCGTATGCACCGTCCATTCTGCCCAAAACGCCTTGGGTTACGCCTCCATATAGTACGCCATTGTTACCGTTGGTTGTGGAGTCGAAACAGACTGTGCCTTGAACGAAAGTGGCAGTAACAACCTTGTTGCCGTCGATAGTAATTGTGGCTGGATTCGCGTTGCCAGACAAGTCGCCGCTCCATCGGAAGAATGACCAACCAACTGCGGGAGAAGCTGTCAGTGTGACAGTCTCGCCGTAGTTGTACGTTGACTTACTAGGATTCTTTGCCACTGAGCCGCTGCCAACAATGTTGACTGTCAAAGCGTACTGGTTCGAAGTAAATGTAGCGGTGACAACTTTGTTGCTGGTCATGGTTATGGTGGTTGGATTGATGCTGCCTGAGAGATCCCCGCTCCAACCGCTGAAACTCCAACCAATCGTGGGAGTAGCCGTCAAAGTGACAACAGAACCTTCAGTATAGGCTCCCTGGTCAGGACTCTTAGCCACCGAACCGCTACCAACAATACCGACTACCAAAGTGTACTCTTGTACGAAAGTGGCAGTAACAACCTTGTCACCGTCAATAACCATTGTGAACGGGTTATCGCATCCGCAACTAAAACTGCTGAAGGCCCAGCCTAGTTCAGGAGTGGCGGTTAATGTTACAGCTTCACCGTAGGTGTATGTTGCTTTGTCAGGATTCTTTGCGACAGAACCTCCGCCAACAATAGTGACCGTTAGAGTGTACCGGTTCTGGGTGAACGTAGCTGTGACAGACTTGTCAGTGGTCATGGTTATTGTGGCAGGGTTATCATTACCAGTTAGGTCGCCGCTCCAACCGCTGAAAGACCAGCCTAAAGCTGGAGCAGCAGTCAAAGTGACAACAGAACCTTCAGTATAGGCTCCTTGATCTGGACTCTTAGCCACCGAACCGCTACCAACGACGTTAACTGTCAGCACGTATCCTTGAATGAAAGTGGCAGTAACAACCTTGTTGCCGTCCATGGTTATCGAGGCTGGATTATTACTGCCCGTCAAGTCTCCGCTCCAACTGGAGAAGAACCAACCTGGATCACCAGAAGCGGTTAGGGTGACGGTTTCACCGTAGATATATGTTGCCTTGTCAGGATTCTTCGTTGCTAACCCGCTGCCAACCTTGTTAACTGTTAGGGTATACTGATTCTGAGTGAATGTTGCAGTTACGACTTTGTTGCCACTCATGGTGATGGTGGTTGGATTGATGCTGCCTGAGAGATCCCCGCTCCAACCGCTGAAACTCCAACCAATCGTGGGAGTAGCCGTCAAAGTGACAACAGAACCTTCAGTATAGGCTCCCTGGTCAGGACTCTTAGCCACCGAACCGCTACCAACGACGTTAACTGTCAGCGTGTATCCTTGACTGGTGAAAATGGCTCCAACGACTTTGCTTGTGTCAATTGTTAGTGTTGTTGGATTGGTACTGCCTGTTAAGTCCCCGCTCCAACCGGAAAAAATCCAACCTGTATCGGGAGTGGCTGTGAGGGTAACACTGGTCGCTGGGAGGTAAGAGGCTTCACCAGGGTTCCTTGTCACTGAGCCGCTGCCCGAAGTGTCAATTGCGAGTTTGTACCGGTTTCGAGCTGGTGAGTAGACGTTGTCTATGTAGAATGCGCCAGCTCCGTCGTTCCATTGAGCAAAACTTATGTGAGTTAGGCTAGTAAGCTTGGTGGCGGCACTCTTGGTGGCCTTGAACGCGCCGTCCACGTAGATGTCATAAGTGTCTGCAGGCACGTTGACTTCGACTCTGATTGTGTACCACTGCTTCATGCTGAGACCTGAGGCAACGGTTGTGAAGGTATCGAAGTTGCTCATGGCCACGAGATCCATTGTGCCTGTGGTGCCACCGCCGTCCTTGTAGAAGGCCAAGTGGACAAAGCGATCAGCATCGTTCCGGTTTGGACCTCCCGTTCCACTCTGACCGATGAGCATGAAGCCCGCACGATCAGGCTTAGAAATGTCTAGTATAGAGTCGACGTAAATGTCCCATTGAGCAGTGAACGTGCCAGTCTGCGGAGTGCTGAACTCCTGCGTCAGATATGCATTCTTTGTGCTGTCCGCCGCAAAGCCGGCCTTCTTTGAAGTGTCGCCGCCCACATTGTTCGTGTCGAGGAATAGAAGCGTCGGCAGGTCATTGCGACTCTCATACCAATCCTGACCTCCACCATTGTTTCTCAAGTCTGCGCTGTCGACGCTGATGCTGAACTCGGGGTCAACGAGGATTGGGGTCGGGTATTTTTGGCGGATGTCAGTTATTATGGATGGCGGGCTGTTCTTTGTTACTGTGATGAAGTCGTAGTCGCTGAGTTGAACCCATCCGGGCAGGCTTGTATCTGGAGGTTGAGAGGCAATGGTTGAGTACTGTGGCGATGTTGCCTGATAATAGTAGTAGAGCGTGTTGCCCTTGCGGAAGCCCCAGAGTGTTTCTCCGTTTGTTAGGAGGAAATTCGCAGCGCCAGTTTCGCCGGCATCAGTCATTTCTTTTATGGCTTGGGCTACTCCGAGTGTGACGTCCCAGTTGTTTGCTTCTATGCATTTGAGTACCCACAGGCTGTAGAGGTCGGAGTCGACGATGTTGGCGTCGTCGTCCCAATTGGCTCCGTAAGTCGGGGGGTTTGCCGCCAAGTAGGCTGGCCCGATGAGGTTCCTTAGTCTGTTTTTGTCCACGTTTCCGTTGTGGGTAAAGGCCCACCATTTGCCGCCTTTATAGCGCATGAATGGGTGAGGATCGCCCCACGGTGGAATTCCACCTTGAGACCTTGCCCTGACGTGGCCAACTCCAACCCAAGCGTTACTGTCTGCCAACGCGTTTGCAGCCAGGTCAAAATTGGGGTCCGTGTTTGCAGGTTGTGGACCTCTCGTGACAACAGGTGTCGTGCCGCTGTAGTAGACTAGGCCCCATCCGTCTCGGTTGCTGCCTCCAAGCACCTTGAGCGAAGAAGGCGCGCTTATGAGATTATTCAAGACAACATCGTGGGGCAGGGTGTCTGCGATCATTCCCCACATTCGGCATTCGTGGGTTTCGTCTAAGTGCAGAACCAGCATATTGTTGGTGTCCCATATGGTTGTTGGGTTCTGCTGGTTCGTGCACGTTGGATTGCCGTAATACATGATGACGCTCGTGTCAACTGATCCCGAGAGAAACGGAATTTTCACCCAGGCAACCAAATGTCCTGTGGCAGAATCATATTCTTCTATTTGATGGCTGAGTTTGGCTTGGTTTGCGTCGGTGAAGACGAAGTCGTCTCCGTCCAGCTGTGCTTTGTCTGCTAACCCGCTTTCGACAAGATCAAATACAATTGGGAAGTCAGTTTGGTCTCCGCTGACTTCAGTGTGGTCGATAGTGATTGTTCTGCGATAGGGCCATGCAGTGTTCCACCATGGTGTTAGAAGTTGAGTCGTAAACGTGAAAGTCTTCGTCCTAGGGTTCTGTCCGTCTGTCGTCGTTACTGTCCAGCTATAGGTTGTCGCGTAATTCAGGTTGCTGACTGAAATCGAATATCTCCCATTGACCTTGCCTGTGCCGCTTCCTGAACCAATATTAGGCGACGTTGTAACCGTGTAGCTTATCAGATCCTGTTGAAAGTCGGTTAAGGTGAAGCTTAACTGTGAAATAGTCGTAGGTATCTCTGTCGCTCCATCGTTGGGCGCAGGATCTAAAATTGCCGGAGCTTGAGGACCTGGAGGCGCGACATACTCTGCAACGCCGCATCTGTATTCGCTGTAGAATGAGACGTTCGATCTTACTCTTGGAGTGGGAGCTGTTGCCGGCGTATCATAACAGGAGACGTATCCATTCTGGTTTGTCAGAACCAGTTCGTTGAGGCCATCTCCATCGACGTCTTGAATTACCGTAAAGGGACGATGGCCGTTACCTATACCGGTGACTTGATCAACTACTTTGTATGTGCCGTCGGGGTTTATGTTATATACGTATATCGCATTGCCGGTGACTGCGATTATGTCCATATTGCCATCCCCTGTCACGTCTCCAACCTTTGGAGGGTCACCGCAAATGACCGGAAGAGTAGCGTCTAGTTTCCAACTATACAAGTCCCATATTCTGGGATTTTCATCTTGGCAAGATATTATCTCGAGATTCCCGTCCCCGTCAACGTCGCAGATCGTTGGTTGCGAGTGACTTTTGAAACCAACGCTGCCTTTTCGATATTTCCCCCCTGTAGTAAGAACACTTCCGCTCGCAGAATTGTAGACGGCCATACCACCATCCTGATCACATACGATAACGTCAAGTATTCCGTCCTTGTCGACGTCAGCAAGCATGGGGGCATGACTACTGCACTTTATGCTGGGATCATTCCAAAGGGGCGTCAAAGTATTGGCGTCGAGGCACCGAACTCCCCAACCACCGCCCGTGTACGGGTCGCCCGCGGGGTTGTACCAGCTGGCCCTATCACCCTGGTAGAGTTCGAATCTTCCATCAGAGTTCGTGTCGCCAATTGACATACCTCCATAACACGGGTGCCAACTTGAAGTCTGGTGGATTATACGTCCATCATATGTTAGAGAAGTTATGTAGTCATATCCCTGATACGGCCCATAACCGGAAGAAACGAAAACTTCCTGAAAGCCATCGCCGTCAACATCGCAAATTACTGGCCAAACGTTGTAAGAAGGTGCAGCACTGTTCTTCCAATATACGCTACCGTCATTTCCATGCAGAGCCAGCGTGCTCTTATCGTTCGTGACTACGATTTCGGGGTAACCATCTTTGTTCAAGTCCGCTATTTCAAACGGGCTGTGATCACCTATGCTGCCAGGCCAAATTTGCCATACGACCTCTCCGGTTGTACCTCTCAGGCATGCCACCGTACCATCTGTCAAGCCTTGATTAACCTGAGAAACGCCAGTTACCACAATTTCCAGTCCGGGCAGATCAGCGCGAAGGTCTGCCGCCAACGGATTTACAAAGGTTCCAGCACCAATGTTTGGCGTTTTCCACTTAAGAGTAAGACCCGGTGATCCTAAAACAGGTGTTATAGTTATCGCAGATAGAAGAACATTGAACAGAATGAGGCATGCTAGAATCAGAGCCACTATAGATTTAAATGTACAATCACGACTACGAATCATAATGCCCATCCTTCTCCATTCGTTATTTAATGTGCTCAGGTAGTTAAAGCTATGGAGAACTTAGTTCTATGTCTTGCTAAGTCCAAGTTATCTTGTTGCATTATTTGCTTTCAGATTCTGTTGAATTGCTTATCATACCAATAACGATATGCGTTATTCGAAGGGCTCGATTTGTGAGACGACAGGAAGGAATTTACCCGATCTTGTTGAGGGAGGAATGTGAGTGACATGTATGATTTCGATTTTGATGTCAGCTCCGAGGATTTGCCTTATCCTTGATGAGATTTTCTGGTCATGATATTGTGAGTAGCCGCTGTACCCTACGACTTTGATTACGAGCTTACTCAATTCTTTCTGGATAATTTGGTACTTCTTAACTGGAAGATCAGAGAAAAAATAAATAAGAGCCGGACCCGGCACGTATCTTCCGTCGCAAGCTCGGATGTAATCAGTCACTCGACCGTCTACAGATTTCATTAGGGGCAAGCCTCGCCCACAGGAACACAGGTCATTGGTTGGTCTGCCCGCATCACCGATGGAATACCTTATGAGTGGCATGCCATAGTTGTGCAAGTCAGTCACGAGAATCTCGCCGAGTTCACCCGGGGCTGCGATTTCATCTCCCTCTGCAAATTCAAGAAGAACAGTTTCTGCTGAGATATGCAGACCAGAATGTTCAGGGCATTCACCCGCCATCATTGCAACCTCTCTGCTTCCATATGTATCGTAGACATCGCAATTGAACTTTTCTTCGAGTAGTTTCCTATTGGCAAGTGAAAGGTTTTCTGCAGTTGAGATTACGGAATGTAGATTCATGTCTGAGACTCCTCGCGCGCGCAGATAGCGAGCAAAGAGCACCAGTGACGACGCATACCCCTTGATTACCTTAGGTTTGAACTTCTTTGTAATGTGCACATACCGAGCCATTGATTGCTCAGACATGTTTGAGGACTGAAGCATACGGTACCTCATTAACCGAGACTGCAAGATTCCCGAAATTTTTTGCGAGGCTGAAAGGTCAAATGAAGAACTCCAGAGAATAATGTACTTGTCACCTAGATCTAGACTGGCCCATCGATAGCTTCGACTTGTCGCGGCTTCTGCCCAACTTATCGTTCTCTTGTCTTTGAAGAAACGGAGAGGCTCTCCTGTGGACCCACCCGTTGCGAATGGCACCAGTTTTCTTTTAGGAATAGCAGAAGATATAAGGTCAGGTAGGTTATTCCTTATTTCCTGTTTAGTCAGCCTTGGCAGCTTCACAAGCTGGTCAACTGTTCTTATCGCTTCAGGCTTCAAACCAACCTGCTTGAATCTTCTATTATAGAAAGGAACAGTATCGTAGGCGTGTCTCAACAGAGCTCTCATCTTCTCAGCTTGAATTTCTTGAATTTCTGCTCGCGAAAGCCATTGGCTTCTTTCAAGTGACCCCAGGCATTCTAAGTGGTTGGTCTGGCTTTTGATTTCCATTAGTGGCATCAGAAGACTTCTTAATACTGAATTGTACATGCGGTTTCTCCCTTAGCCTACTAGAGCGTCTAGATGAATACCTGTTCAATCAAAGCCCGCGATCTCTAATATTTGTCGCGCAGAGCTTTCTTGATTATTCGTCTCAGGGATTGCTCCGGGTTTATTAGCTTCTTCATACCAAGGAAACTGTAGATTTTGCTGTTGTCTACTTTCAGCTTTGCTTTGTCACAAGCATCATAAAGAATCGGGCCACCTGAGTCCACCACGTCTATTTCAGACTTGACCTTTCCTTCGGTCAATTCAGATATAGTTTTCTTTACAATTCGCGCTAGGTCAATTATGGTTATTGGCTCAGATGAGCACAGATTAACAATATGAGCTAAACTGCCTCCTTCTTTGTGAACCTCATCATTCAATATTTTCAATGCGTAGATCCTATGGGCCTCACAGACGTCGTCAATGTCAACATAGAGCATTGGTCGATACATACTCTGTCGGAAGGGAGTCAAAGGTTCCCCCACGAGCCCTTTATGAATGAATATCTTCGCAGCGGTCTTTTCAGGCATTTCTTCGCCCAAAACTGTGCCCATTCGAATCACTCCATACGTTTTGCTAGACATCTCGTCGTAGTACCTCACAGTGACCTCTTGAGCAATTTTCGATAGCACGTAGAGTCTTGCTCTGCCCTCTACCTTGTCCGGTCTGAAGCCAAACGATTCGTCTATGACTCCATTCAACTTTCTCTCCCCAAAAACATGCCAAGTTCCTGTCAAGATCATACCTTTAATTGATGAAGACAAGTCAACGGCCCTACAAACGTTTTCGATACCTCGAAAGTTGACATCGTAGCCAAGGCGAGGCCGTTCACTAATCAAGGGTATCTGTACTATTGCAGTGTGAATAACCAAGTCGACGTCCTTGAGTGCCCTCTCAACGTCCTTGTACCTGAGAACGTCGCATCGGTCGTAGGCTACCGTGCTTTCGAGTCTTTTCGGCACAGCATTCTTGTCGATTATCTTCACGTCAAATGTACTGCTTAGGTGATCAGCCAAAGCTGACCCTATGTAGCCTGAACCGCCAACGATTCCTATCCTAAGTCTTTTCAAACGCGCACTCCCACATACATCATATTTTCAAGCTAACGTCCTCTTAAGAATATCGAGAGAAGTTCAATGTGCGGGCTTTGCAGAGACCTACCTTCTGGATTATTATGTTCTGTTAGGACCGGAAAGCTAAGAAAAATCGCTTTCAAAGCAGACTTGTTTATGATGTTTTGATCGCAGAAAAATAGCGACTCTAGTGTGCGCAAGAACAAGGGTGGGAGCAACCTGGTGTATCGGTTATCTCAAATGCTCGCGAGGATCAGGCGCATAAGTGTAGTACAGACCGCCAGTAACGTATATTAATACTAACGATACCTCGTTCCTGCAAGGACAACAGGTTGCGTGAGGTGAATGCGTAGCTCAGCGGTTGCTGTCTTCTTGTTGCTAGCTTGTGTTCTTGTAGTTGACCCTTTATATGCGCAAACTAATGACGCCGTAACGTTATGGTCGGGTGGAACGGTTATATACAATGCACATCGACTTGCTGTCTCTGGAACTTCAATAGTCGATGGTCTGGGCACTAAGGTCGTGCTTGTGGGAACGCAGGTAGATTCAAATGAGTACGCAAAAGGCTACTTTAGCCTCGAAGATTTGCAGAAAATTAGATCTTCTGGCGGGAACTGCATAGAACTTCACCAGTTGAGAGTGGATAAGGTGATGCCTCAAAGAAATGTCATAGATGAGTCGTATTTCATCGATAACTTGGACAATTGGGTTTCTTGGTGCGAAGAAGCGCACATCTATTACGTACTGAATGTGCGAGAGTTCAAATGGGTAAGCTACGGAGCGGGAATGCCTGATTGGATGCTGGATGGAAAAGGTTACGGTTCTGCGCCCTACAATGAGTCGACAGTTGATAAGGCCTTCATAGATTTTCTCGACATTGACAATCCATTACACAATGACAATCGTCAATGCTTCATTGATCTTTGGAAATTCATAGCCAACAGATACAAAAATAACCAATACGCCATTTTTGGACTAATGAATGAGCCCTTATGCCAAGTGAGTCTGGATGGAACTCAAGCAACTCATCTTGGCGTTACCTACTCCAAGTTTATGGAGCAAATTGTGGATGGGATCAGGTCAGTTGGGGCAGACAATCTCGTTTTTATCGATAGACCCTATGTATGGGACTGGAATAGAGTGCAGCCGGTGAACAGGACAAACGTTGTGTGGGAAGATCACTTGTACATAAACCCCAGTTTCAGTCTAGATCAGTGGAAATCGATGATCCAGAACCAGATAATACAGAGATTTATGGGAGATTTCCAGAAACCCGTCTACATTGGAGAGTACGGATTCAATCCATTCTCAGTGTACGAAGATAGTTATTGGCAAAGTGATCTAGCTGGGGAAGTCACATTTCTAAGATCAAGTGGGATTTCAGGTTACTCTTGGCACACGTGGGGCTTGCTGGAAGGAGAATACTATGACACGACTTACAACTATTTGAACCAGAGTGAATCAGACTATATTATCCAGACGATATTTGGATAATCGACGATGCTAATGCCTTCTTGAAGGTGTGCTTGAACACTCACAAGAAATTTTATCAAAGCCATTTCCAAGGCGTTCCTGTCTATGCGACAAGAACTCTACTCCAGCTTTCATCCGACTAAATGTAAGCGCGCAAACGCAATTCTGCGGAAGTCGCGCAGTGCTAGACATCACTCACGCGAGCCTCGACAGACTTTTCTCATTGACTATATTCAGGCGCTGTTTCTGGTGAAAACGAATTTAGCTAGCAGCTTTTCGATGTCGTTTTCCTCTACATACCTAACGGTCTCAAAGCCTTCTTCTCTCAAACTTTCTCTTAGTCTGTCGTCGCTCAACAACTTCAGTATGGCTTTCGCCAGTGCTTGGACATTTGCGGGCTCAACAAGTAGTGCATTATATCCATCCGTAAGTATGTCAGGTATCCCTCCAACTATTGAAGCTACAACCGGAACGCCAGAAGCTAATGCTTCTAAAATGACTACTGGAAGTCCCTCTGAAAGTGATGGAAGAACAAAAATGTCAGAGGCAGAAAGATATTTGGGGATTTCTAAGTACGGGGAAAATGGTAGAATTTTGACGTGACCTTCTAGATCGTACCTTCGCACGAGTTCCTTTAAACGGTTTTCATATTTTTTGTTCCTTGAAGAGCCCTTTATCACGAAAACAACGTTGGGCACGTTTTTCACAACAACTCTGGAAGCTTCGATAAGATTCTCCAATCCTTTTTCAGGGCTAATTCTACAGAGAGTGAGTGCAACCGGACCCTTGGCGTTTAGGGATGATTTGAGACTCTTGGTGACATTGGGATTGAATATTCCTGAGATCCGGTACCTACAGACCAGAATCCTCTTCAGTTCTATTCCAAAATCTCTAGCAAGTTCTGTTCGAATGTTTTGGCTTATTGTGAGGATGGCACAAGACTTCTTGAATGTGATTCTTAGCAAAAATCCAAAGATCCTTCTTAATAAAGCCGGCATGTCCTGCAGTCCATAGTCTATTTCACCCGTAATGACAGTGCACAGTCTAGATCCTGTTATCACACAAGACAGACCGAAAGGCATTAAGTTGACCGCCCCAAATGCGACTATCGCAGAAGGCCTTAGTAAAATTGCGAGCTCTAACTTGAGAATGAATGAGAAAAGAAACTTGATTTTAGTGTTTGAACTCATATTGAAAAAACTGATTCTATTTTGCTTGAAATGCTCAAACCTTTGCCCCTCGCCGATCAATATAAAGTCGTCCTGAGGATGCTGAGACACGATATTTCGGATTGCTACATGCTCGGGGTGCTCAGACTTGCTGTATTCTGGAACGGACCAAGAGGAGAACTTTGCAATAATGAATCTCAAATAGTCACCTTTGTCGAATAGATCATAGAGCCCGCACTTTCAGGCGAACGGGCTCCTTTCCAGAGTCTTCTCCAAGTTTGTTCTTCATAACACGATCGTTCACTATTTAGTCTGTCTCTTTCTATCTATCCGCTGTTCAGTTAAGTAAACAGTGCTGGTTTATCATTATTGGGTTCTTCAGTTTTTCGGCTGGCCACTCACCCAAATTCAGGTGTATGAGAAAGGTTCCAGTTTTTGATAATCATTTGCGATGCTCCACCATCATAAATGCGATTCAACATTTCCTGACCGAGTATTTTGTCCAGCGTGAGATTGTATTTGAGAAGGTTCTTGCCGAGACCGACGGTGTAAAAAATACAATCATAATTGTTGATACGCGGAAAGCCGGGGGAGAAATCGCTTTCAAAGTTAGCCTGCCCGTTCTGTTTTGTTCGCAGATAGGTGCTGACTCTAGTGTGTGCAAGCACAAGGCTCGAAACAGCCCAGTTATATCGTTCTATCATGAAATTCTCTGCAATATAATTCTCTTTAGTCTGGAACATCAATTGATCATCTTCAAATGACAAATGAAGTTGAATGAATGGAAAGAGTATGAGCAGAACCAATAGCAGCGATATCAGATATTTCTTCAACTTGGTTCCGAACAGATAGCAAACGCCTACACAGATAGGAATAAAAAAGACAGGAATCGCTCGTGAACCAAGAACCTGGATCAAAGCACCAAGAGCCGCGTAGACTGCTCCCGTCACAAAGAGGATTTTGTCATGATTTTCCATCTTTTTCCTGATTATGAACACTAGAAAACCAGAAATGCAGATGATCAAGGCGCCTATAACAACTAATCGCGAGATTGATTGAGCCACAACATCAAGTTGGACAGTTGCGGGTTTTAGCGCAGTCTGAACGATCTTTCCGTATTCGCTTGTAGTTTCCAGAAAACCTTTGATTCTATCTGTCAGTGAAAGCGGTGTTTGAAAAATTTGGATTATGGAATAGATCACCAATGTCAACAAGAATTGTCTGAAATGCGCTTTGCTTCGCCTTAATAGGTACCAAGAGAATTCGTACAGAATGAAAAACAGGGGGACGAAGGCATGGGAAAAAGCTATGCCCGTAAAAAGCAACATCACAACCAAGTTCATTTTTGGACTAGAGATTATTCTGTCACCGATCATCAGCAACAACAGGAAAAGGGCGAATGCCAGCGAAAATGGAACAGCTTGATAGTTCAGAAAATAGAACATACCGATGAAAAAGCAAACCACTGCCAGAAGCGCGCTGTTTCTGTATGATCTTGCGAAATATTCGTAGAGTGCTGTTATTGACAAAAACCCAATAAGCGAATAACTGACGAATTCAAATTGAAATAAGGCCAGACCGGTGACTGAAGTTGCTATGGCATTTAGCAAGAAGAAGAGGGGCCACTCGAAATAGGTATGATTGGGCTCTGAAGGAGTCCTGCTCGTACTTATGAAATACTCGTTCAAGCCTCTGAAGAATTGAGAATCTGAACCTGGAACCATGTAATAGAAGTACGATATTGAAAACATTGCCATTATCAGACTGATTGTGATGATATATTTCCAAGTGCCACTTTTTGAGGTTACTCCTGCCAAGAACAAGGTGGCCAAAATCAAGGATAGACCTATCCAATATAATGGCGAAACATGGTTGAAAACATAGTCAGTTAGTGAATCTATGGACAAAGGGTAACTTGTGAACCAAGAGCAGGAGAGAAGTGTTATACCTGCTGCGAGGGGCAGAAGTAATATTCTATTCCTAGACAACCGCAACACCTAGGGTTTCCGTGGTAAGGACAATAGATATCTTTCCAAGTCGTGGGCGACTTTTTCCCAGGTATATCTTTCTTCGACGATTCTTCGGCCTGTCATTCCCCAATCTTTCAGCTTTGCACTGTTGTCGTAAGCGTATATTATTGCTCTTGCTATTTCCGTCGGTTTCACCGAAGTAACATAGATGCCGCATTTGGCCTCATCGACAGCCACTCGGTGCGCAGGAATGTCGCTGAGGATAATGACTTTTTCCATGGCCATGTATTCCAGCAGCTTCAATGGACCTTGAAACCTCCAATAGCGATGATCGGGCAATGGACTGATGGAGACATCACAAAATGCTATGAACTCTGGAACTCTCGAATAGTCAACAGGATCGTGAATTACCACATTGCCTTCAAGATTCTCCTTCTTGACTAAATCTCTAAGAGATTGTGCGGCAGGCCCTTTTCCCAGCAAGAAGGCCACAATATCAGGATGCCTGGGTTTCAGAATTTTCATCGCCGCCACGAATTCGGTTAATCCACGGGTGGCGCTGAAAACTCCATGATAGAAGACCACGAATTTCCGAGACAAGCCGAATTTGCCTTTTAGTTCTTTCTCCCTGCGAACAAAGCGTTGAGGATTGAACAGCGTGGTAGAAACACCAGATGTCCACACACCCACTTCATCAAGGTCGATTTGGAATCTCTTGCAGAGCTCGTTTCTCATTTGATCGGTAATGATCGTGATGCCATCAAACGAGTTCTTTGCGATTAGAACAGATATCGAAAACCAGAGATTCTGAAGGATACCTCTGATTCCAGCCAATTCAACCGGTGTGCTTCTTATGTCAAGTACACATTTGATTTTCTTGAGTTTCGACAGAATGACTATTGGTATTGACCCAAGAATGCATATGTCAGGTTGCTGAAAAATTATGAACTTCGGTCGCCGACGAAGAATGTGAACAGGCATGTAGAATACTAATGCGACAGCGAACATAAACGGGGAGACTATTGGCAGATATCTCAGCGGAATGGCAGTTATCCGAAATTTCTCATCTGGCGGCTTTCCCCCAGATCTTAGCGCTATCAAAGATACTTCATGCCCAGAACCGGCAAGTTGCCTTAAGATCTGCAAGCGAGCGGACTTGTGAAGATCGGCGTCGAGCATTGTTGGGGTAACCCAGACACTTTTCATTTCCAGACCCTTAGAATTGACTGTGTCGTCTTTCTTCAAATCTCTCACGGCTCTCCAATGGAATCTCAGGTCATAAGTCCGCGATATATCTCAAGGGTCTTCACAGCCATTTTGTCAATCGTGTAGTTTTCCTTGACGAGTATTCGGTTTCGGACGCCCATTTTCCCGCAGAGATCGAGATCGTTATACAGAGTCACGATATCTTGTGCTAAGCCTTTCACGTCTCTGGGTGCAACAAGAAGACCGTTCACACCATTCTCAATAATTGACGGGATGTCCCCCACACAAGTCGCAATCACTGCCCTGCTGCATGCCATTGCCTCCAGAACCACCATCGGAAAAGCCTCGTACAATGAAGGAACAATAAGAGCAAGACTGTTGGAGTACAGGGACTTCTTCGCCTCGATTGTGTCAATAAATCCCGTAAATATGACTCCTTCTAGACCGGTAGCTTGTCGCCTCAAAGATCTCTCAAAACCGCCAGCTCCCGCTATTACGAGTTTCAAGTTGCGTGCCCACTCAGTTCTGGCCTTCTTCTTGATCCATCTGAAAGCTTCGATCAGATATTGTATGCCTTTGGTTGGTGAAATACGACCCATGTACAGAATGTACTCATCTTTTTCAAGGCCTTCTCTCTCCAAAATAGTATTATCGGTTTTTGTGCAATCGAGCTTCTCAAAGTCAACGGCGTTTGGGATGAAACGGATCTTTCCCTTATCAACAAAACATTGAGAGCTGAATAGTCTCGCTAGATTCAGTGATGGACTTATGATCATATCTGAAACCCTAGCAGTGAGAATGTCACCTATGTAGCCTATAGGGCTCCTTACGGTAAAGTCCAAAAATCCTCCCAACGTTGTAAGAGTCGATCCGGCAAATCTCAACATGATGTTGATTTCATTCATCTGAGACGAATGAACTGTACTGACTATTGGCAAGTCTCCAATTCTGCTTCTCAACATGTGAGGCTCGTTATAATGGATAAGATCAAAGTTGTGTTCGCTGCGGAGAACACTAAAAGTCTTGGCTGCCAACTTCATGAAAAGAAACTGACGCATGTATGCCATGTCAGGGACGTTCAATCTGCAGATTTTTTCCTCCAAGGCGTTCTTTTCCCCACTTGCTAGAACAAAAACTTCAACGCCAATCCGTGACAGAGCCTTGACAAGAAGCTCTGCATAGGTTCCGGCACCACCAAGTATCCTTGGCGGATATTCGAATGAAACAAAGCAAACTTTCATCATAATCGATCCCAGTAGGTGTTTGTTCACGCATACAAGCGTTCTGTTTCTTTGTTCATCGAGCAGGAGAAGGATGTTCGCAGAATTCAAAGGCTAATAGGCAATTAGCGTTCCATTAAGAGCTGTTCCAATTTGGATCTAACTACTCCCACTTCTCGGTTTTCAAAATACCAGTCGACAGTGCGGCTGAAGCCGTCATTGTATGTGAACCTGGGCTCCCAATGCAAGATTTTTCTGGCATTTGTCATATCTGCAGCGCGAGAAGCCACTCCTTGCGGCTTGGAAAGATCATGAAAGACCTTCCTAGGCCTCCACCCTACTATGTCGAAAACCAGGTTTGCCGCCTGATTGATCGTGATCCTGTCTTCTCTTCCTGCATTGATCGGTGAACCGTCATCTATCCTGTCTAGAGCAAAGACAAGAGCATCAACTATGTCTTGAACGTATGTGAAGTTCCTGTCTTGTTCTCCGTTTCCCCAAATAACATACGGATCTTGTTTTATGAATGCTTTAGCAATCAGAGCGATTATTGCGTGTGTCTCATTCTCACGAGGACCATAAGCAGTAAAGATTCTGACGGAAGCTGTCTTCATTCCGTGCTGTTTATGATAGGCTCTTAATGTCATCTCACCCATGAATTTTGCCCATCCGTATTCTAAGTCGGCGAAGGCTTTGTCCCGAACAAATGGATCTGCATCTTCTTCCTTGAGAAGATAGGTCGAGCCTAGTTCTTCTTGAAGATAAGAGGGATAGACGCACGCTGAACTTGCGAAACATATTTTGTGAACACCAGCTTGATATGCTTCTTCAAAAACCGTCTGATCAAGTGCCATGTTGGTACAGCATTGAACAGGGTGATTCTGAATGTAGCCTCGCCCTCCGTGAGATGCCGCCAAGTGGAATACCAGATCCGCGCCCTTCATGACTTTGCGAGCAAAACTTCTGTCACGGAGGTCTCCCTTGTTGAATTCAAGACTCTCGGAATGCCATATTGTTTTGCCGGTCTTCTTTAACTTGTAATGCAGATTCTCCATCTTTCCACTTGACAAATCGTCAGCAACTACTACCTCACTCCCAAGGTTCAGCAGTTTGTCAACAAGATGACTTCCGATAAAAGAAGCCCCTCCAGTCACCAATGATTTTTTGTTCTTCCATTTCATGTTCTACACATCTCATGACTCTGCTTTCGGTCTCACTGAAGACAGCCGTTCGAATTTTTGTGTCTCGGTTCCCCTAATCATTCTGAGACTGGCAATGATCAGGGCGACTTGAGCTTTTGCGAAAGCTTGAACTCGCCTAGAAAACAAAAAGCCCAGAATCACGACGACAACAAGCCCGATCAGGACATAGT
This sequence comes from uncultured Candidatus Bathyarchaeia archaeon, assembly GCA_964354055.1. Taxonomy (GTDB): domain Archaea; phylum Thermoproteota; class Bathyarchaeia; order Bathyarchaeales; family Bathycorpusculaceae; genus DATKKK01. The sequence continues at coordinate 23,984 of CAYGYI010000002.1, forward strand.
CAGAAGGATTCGCCACTATTAATATGACGAAACTGACTATTGCAGATGCAAAAACAAAAGGCAACACGATCAACATTAGAAAGTGAGCGGGCATGATTAGCATTCCAAAGAGATTGTATTTTGGTCTAAGAATGAGATTCTTGAAAACCAACATATTCTCGATCAAAGTGGCAGCTCTTCGGATCTGCTGTTTAAACGAATCATGAATGCTCTCCGGTGCAGCCTCATAATAAATAGCTTCTGGATCATATACTGTCCTGTAACCATCTTTCTTGGCTTGAAAAGATATGCAGGCATCAATGCACCCCTTCTTCGACAACTGCGGATTCTCAACCAGATGCTGGCAGACGTCTCTTCTCATAGCAGCAATCTCGCCTTTTATATCGAAAGGAGAATCGAGATTGCTTTCAGCCAGTCTAACGAAGTCATAAAGACTCCTATACGCACTCTCCAACTCTGTTGAAAGCCCCGCCCCAACATTGCTCACCTTCATCGTTCCATTGACGGCACCGACATTTGGATCAGCAAAATAGTTAGACATGATCCTGGGTGCATCAGGAGCATATTGAGCTTCGGCACCTGTTATGAAGATAACCTCACCAGACGTAGAGTTGAATCCGTCAATGACAGCTCTATTAAAACCTTTCCTGGACCCTTGTTTCACAATCTTAACAGACAAGGGCAAACCTTTTGCTTGACTCTCTATCTTCTCGACAGTTCCGTCATCTGAACCGCCATCCACAAAAACGATCTCTACCTTTTCTTTGGGATAATCAATTCCCAGAAGATTTTGAATTCTTTGGTTGATCACCTTCTCTTCGTTGTATACAGGGACAATGAAAGATATCCTTGGCAAAATATCAGAAGGGATGGAGTGTCTTCCGAAGAACCTTGATATTCTACTGTACCTGAGACAAAGCAGGCAATAGAACGCATAGAATCCAATGAAGACTCCCGCACTCGAGAATAGAAATATCTCGACAGCCAGCATATTCATTAGGTTTGCACTTACCATCAGTTTCTTGGTATTGTTGGATGAGTAGTAGTAGCACTCTCAACCAGTATTCTCTTTAGAATGGTCAACCCGTGCCGCAGTTTCAGTTTCTTCTCACCCAATCTTTCTCTATAATGTACTGGAATTTCTCTGATATTGAAGCCTTTCTTCTCCACATAATGATTTAATTCAACTTCGATATCGAAACCCTTTGATCGAGGCCTCCAATCTTTGAAAAGCCTCCACCGAACAACCCTGAGACCAGTCAACGGATCTCGCAAGTTAACGCCATTAAGAAAGCCATGAGCGAAAGCCAGGAATCTGTTCCCCACATAAAAGATATTTCTCATGCTTCGTAACTGCAAATCCCGTTCACAGAATCTGTTCCCGCAGACCATTCCCACACAGGGATTTTCCCGGAGAACTCTAATCATCATTGGCAAGTATTCAGCTGGATAAGTGAAATCAGCATCTATGAGAGCTACGTACTCAGCTTGCATTTTGTGGTAGTTGACATGCGCTATCGCAGCAGTTATCGCGTCACCTTTTCCATGACCATTTTGACCTATTACTTGTGCTCCTCTGATCCTAGCATTTTCAATCGTTTCATCTGTGCTGTTCCCATCGACCACCAAACAAAAAGGGCAATTCAAAAAACCTCGAAGTTCATCTAGAGTCGGGCCTATGCCTGCTTCTTCGTTTAAAGTTGCGACTATCACAATTGTCTCTGGATCAGCTCCTTGCGCTTCTACCATTACTAAGAGCACCTACCTCCCAGGCGAGGGGTATAGCGCGCGCTGAATAGTCCCTCCCTGACGGGAGCGGACGAGAAAGTTTTCGCTTAAAAAGAACAAAATCTACCCTACTCCCCTTTGCGCGTGCTGCTCTGTGTTCCTGTCGACTTCAAGGTCAACTACAAAGTCCCTCCTTGACGAGAATGGACAATAGAGTCTTCACCCAAAAGTATCAAGTAACATCCTTCTCCCGATACTTCTCCCCTACGGAACTATGTAAGAACACATGAGCTTCGCCCAACAAATAAACTAAACTGGTACTATGTTCTAGCGCGCGCTTTCCTGATGAGGGCACGACTGATGTTCAGAATGTACATTATCTAGTCTTTATTGGGTTCCTACGGGCAATGCGAGGTACACCTGCCATTGTGTTCAATCTACATCTGTTCTTGCCCAACAAACTTACCCCTACCAACGAATTTCTTATCTCGCTTCAAAGCCTCAGCTGTCTGATCCCTCTCTGGCTGAGAGTGGAGTAGAATCATAAGCCATCTGCTCGTTCTCCTTTCCGTGCGTCCCCCTTCTTGTCTCGCAGAAGTAATACGTGTCGCGAGCCAAATAAGTCTAGCTGGAAGACTCTTCTATGCGAACACACATCCAATAGCGCGCTTACATCAACGAATCAACAAGGGAACCCCAACGCAACGCCTACGATGACACAGATGCGCAATCATCATCCCGCGATTCGGCAAGACGCGAATGTACGCGGAAACGCAAAACATAGCATGAATGCTTATTTTGAATTCACAAGCGCCTTAACCGTCAACAAGCAGAGACTCTATGCGTAAAGGTGAAATTCGTGTGCAGAAGAACGCTCATTCTGGTTCTCTTCCCAAGCATGCTTTTCCTTTGGATGACCGGCTGGAGCCTGTGCTGCGTTGGAAACAACCAAACAGCCAACAAGCGTCCAAACAAGAACGACCCACAAGTCATCCACTACTGCACTGACATAGCCCAGGAACAAACAATTTCATAACCCTACCGCATAACTCGACTGGAAACGTTGTCATACCATCGTCTAACGTCTGCGCACGCTAGAGGCAAACAACTCCACCAGACCAAATTGCCCCCGTGATGACTTCGAATGTAGCCAGTAGTGAAGGGAATGATTGGCCCACTGGGGGCGACAGTCTGACGTCAAGGCATAAGCATCAAATCCAGAGGGCCTTGTGACCGCTTAACGGGCAGGATTACAGGGCATAGCCGGCAAGTTTCTTGAAAGAAAGCCTTTAATACAAATATAACTCAACGCAAATAAAGGCGCAAAAGAATGGCCGCAGGGGATATTGCCTGGGTTTCCATTGCCACGGGCCTGGTCATGCTGATGACTCCGGCTCTAGGTTTCTTCTACGCAGGTCTAGTTAGAAAAAAGAATCTAGTTTCAACTTTGGCTCAATGCATGGCCATCTTTGCCGTCGTAAGTCTCACATGGACACTCTGGGGTTACAGCCTTTCATTTGGCACGAGCGTGAACGGCGTCATTGGAGATCTGTCTCTTTTCGATCTGAACGGCATTGAACCGACTACGGTCGGCAGGTATGCTCCTGAAATCCCTGAATTGCTGTATTTTGCCTTTGAACTAATGTTTGCAGCTATTACACCAGCGTTGATTATTGGAGCATTTGCCGAGAGAATCAAGTTCAGTTCGTTGCTAGTCTTCACCGTTTTGTGGTCAACTCTCATCTATTCGCCAATTGCTCATTGGGTGTGGAACACTGATGGCTGGCTGCATTCTCTGGGCGCCATTGATTTTGCCGGAGGCGTGGTGGTTCACGTTGCTGCAGGACTTTCTGCCCTAGCTGCCGCATTGGTTGTTGGAAGAAGAAAAGACTTCGAAAAAAGACGCGAGTTCAAACCCTCAAACATACCTTATGTCCTTCTTGGAGCGGCACTGCTGTGGTTTGGATGGTTCGGTTTCAACGGAGGCAGTGCTTTCGCCGCTAACGAATGGGCGGTCTCTGCCATTGTCGCCACCACCCTGTCGGCCGCCGCAGCCATGGTAAGCTGGATGACAGTTGATTGGATCACAAAAGGAAAACCATCGGCTGTCGGCATTGCTGTTGGCAGTGTTTGCGGAATGGTTGCGATCACCCCTGGATCAGGCTACGTCAACGTGCCCGCCGCGATAATAATCGGCCTAGTTGCAGGCGTTATCTCCAATCTGATTTCGAATTGGCGCATTGCACGAACCAAGCTAGATGACGCGTTAGACGTGTTTGCATGTCACGGTGTTGGCGGAATCTGGGGATCAATAGCAACTGGCCTTTTCGCATCAAAACACATCAACCCAACCGGAAACGACGGTCTATTCTACGGTAATTCCAACCTACTAGTTTCACAGTTGATCGCAGTTGTCGTTGTCGCCGCCTTCGCGTTCATCGGCTCATACGTTTTACTCAGACTGATCAAAATCTTCTCACCTCTACGCGTCAGCGAAGAAGAGGAAGAAAACGGACTTGACTCAAGTCAACACGGAGAGGAAGCCTACTCCTAGAGTCGAATCTTCAGCAAGGAAAACACAAGTGCTCAACCATAGGCAGAAATCCTGACGCAAACGCTTTTATCATTCAGTTCTCGAAAGACGGCGAAAGATAGAGCATGCTGATGGCAAAACAGGTTCAAATCTGACAATGGGACTGCCCGTCCCCGAACCCAAACGGGTTCAAGTTTCAAAGTGCTAGCAGCAAAATAGGTTCGTGCCAGTTGCTTGACCTAATCTAGATCATTGCTTTTTGATCCCCACGTCCTCTTGGCAAGAGCGCCTTTTGGACTGACCGCATCAAATGGGCTTGTTTGGTTGAAAGCTGAAAAGAGAAAAAAAAGGAAGATGATCTGCGCAGACGAAGTGTCTACGGGTCGGGATCTTGGACCCAGCCGTAGGCTTTTGCTACAACGAAGATGTCCTTGAGGTCGACTTTACCGTCTCCATTGATATCGCAAACTGCGTCCCACCTCGGGTGTGGTGGCGGTCCTATGTCTGATCCAAAGGCTTTTGCTACTCTGAAGTAGTCCTTGAGATCTACTTTTCCATCATAGTTGAAGTCTGCAATGTGGGTTGGCCATATCTTGAACTCTCCTTTCTGCACTGCCGTGGGTATGGTCACGCCGTCGTCGCCGAATAGGTCATTATCCGTTAGCGTCATGTTGAATTTCAACAGTGGCGTTTCGAGTCCTCTGTGCTGGTGTATCACTTTGAACGTAATTGATGCGATGACTCCGCTGCCTTGCGGGAATGGCGGGTTCCAGCTGCCGGTGCCGTTTGGCATTATGATAGATCCCACAATCACGTTTGAGGCATACTCGTTGCTAAAGAAAAAGGTTCCGAGACTTCCGGGTTGAACGAACGACTTCCAGAAGGGTCCTTCAGTGACGTTCACGATTTGCACCAGGGTTGGATTGAAGCTGAGTCTTGCCTGCACTGCGATCAAGCGGTGGACTGCACTTACGTCGTTGACTGTTATGTTAACAACCACCGTTGAGTTCAAGAGCTTCGCGTTGATCGTTGTTGGAACCACTTTGAAGTAGGGTTGCTTGAGGACGTTTACGACTGCCCATCTCTTGTACGTTGACAAATCGTCGTATGTTACGGTCAACGTTACATTGTAGCTTCCGATCGCTGCAAACTTGTGGACTATTGTCGGTGCTGCAACAGTTGTTGTGTTGCCGTCGGCGAAGTTCCACATGTAGCTTACTATTGTCTTGAGGGCTGTGCATCCCTTGTACACCATTGCTGCGTCAAAAGTGACTGGTTGGCCTACAACTGGATTAGCGGGGTTATAGGTGAAGCCTGCTTCCTCCAGCCAGGGTGCGAAAAGAACGTAGTCGCCAGCTTCTTGTCCGACGCCGCCAGGATTGCTTGGGTTCGTTGGACCTGTGCTGCTTCCCCACCAGTTATAACGCGCATCGAAAGTTTCGTTCACGTTGTTGAGATCTGAGTCCACATAGACGCCATAGGCGTTGTCGTAAATGCAGTTGTAGTATGCGTGTGCGAGGGGACTTGAGACCAATTCTATTGCAAGATAGTTGTCATAGATCAAGTTGTGCTCTATAGAGACCGTGGAGGGTGTGAGATCGTAGAAGCCGCGCCAGACGTCTGCGATTATCGCTCCCGATGACCAGGATGGAGCTGGATGAGTGTTGTTGCAGTTGTGTATTTTGTTCCTCGTTATTTCAGCGACGGAAGCTCCACCGTAATCTTCGATCTCGATGCCATAGTTTACTTCGCCCACCCCACTGTATGACTGGCCAATGATGTCGTTTTTGTTGACCACAATCTTTTCGACGTTTGTCGCATATACGCCGATTCTTCCGAAGTTCTGTATCAGACAGTTCTCGACAGTAAAGTCTGACCTAGCAAAACCTGCTACACCGGTGCTTTGCATGTCACCCAGTGTGTTCGGAGAAACTATGCAATTGTATATGCCTCCTCCGGAGTTCATGTAGACTACGCCGTAGTTCTTAACTGGTCCTAATCCTTCCCCTTCAATGTCCAGGTTTTCCAAAATGACGTTCGCGGAGTTGTTGACGAAAACTACCGCTTCTCTGCTTCCAAAGCTTCCCATGGCGAACAGCGCGCTCCCTTTTATGACTGGTGTGCTCGCAGCTTTTATTGTCAGGTCCTTGGTGATGTACAATGTTTCTTTGTAGGTTCCGTCATAGACCCATATCGTGTCTCCTGGGGATGCTGCGTTTATGGCATTCTGAATGCTGTAGTAGAACTTGCCTGTACCATCAATCTCGGCTGTATGTACTATTGCAAGGTCAAGCTTCACTGGATTATCCCAACCGATGACTCCACCATACGCTGGTGGTTGAGTGTAGATCGGTTCGCCGGGGTTCAGATGCCTATCCCCGTTTCCGTCACCGAATACAGCTACAGCGATGCTTTGAAGCATTCCTAGACCAGTAGTATCCTTTATCGGCGTTAGGTCATTAAGCACATTCATTCGAAGATACATTGTTTTGCTTTCACCTGGGGCTAAAGCTTCGCCACCAGGTGGACCAATGACCAATTCCACTTGATATCCCGTGAACGGATCGGCCACCTTGACTTCTGATGGATGGATTGGGAACCAGGTCTCGCAGTCGTACGAGAAGTCGAAAGAAAAGTCTGCTGGTATAGCGACCCCGCTTCCTTCGGCGAAGTAGACACCGGTCAGCAACTGAGCTAGCGGCACGAGACCGATGTTTGTGATAATGCCTTTAGCTGTTACTTGAGAGCCTCCTTTGATGCCTAGAGTTGCATTTACCTTGTTTATCGTGTCGTCCAATTTGAGACTAGGTCCGTAAACCGGGGGCATTGCCATTGTGGGTGCCACGTGTATAACGATTGCATTCAGCGAAAACATCATGATTATAGCTAAGACTATTGCTGTGTATGTTTTTTTCATTATCCTTTCTCCTCTTTCACATTTCCCATTATAGGGTGATAAGCAAATACGATTCAAACGTTATATGCTTTACGTAACTAAGTTCTATTTTTAAAGAAAGCGACATGTTCCGTCAAGAATGTATCAAACAATAACAAGCGTCTAGGAAAACCCATTCAGAACTGAGCCACAAATTCAACTGCAATCAGCCATGGAGTGTCTGCGTTTCAATTGAAAGATTTTTCGTGCAGCAGACGTCAGGAATATATGAAAAATGCTTATAAGCTGAATATGACATTTCAGTAGCTTGAGGGGGGCGGTGTGTACTAATCACACTAGCAGGTCACTTTTCTCTCTTCTCTCCCTCCCCCCCCTCCAGCGGCAGATTTCTCTTTTTGAAGGAAAACTGTTTGAAAGATTCGTGCAACGCTTGCTGCAAAGCTTTTGTGCGCTAGCCTGCCTTGCCATAGTTCTTGCAGGTTACGTAGTAGCCCTTCAGGTCAATCTTGCCGTCATTGCCTATATCCAAGTTTGACACATACCGATGATCGCCTTCGCTCGATCCGTAGGCCTTGCCGACCGCAAAGGCATCTTTCAGATCTACCTTGTCGTCTACGTTTATGTCGCCAGGGATCCCTATGCGTACTGAACCATCGAAAAGGATATTGTCGTCGATTTCTGTCTCTCCTAGTACAGGGGCAACGTAAGCACTTATGTTATGATCTCCCTTGTTGACACCTGTAGCGCGCTAGCGTGTTGCTAAATTCGGGGAATTGACATGAACTTGTTTGGTCATGCTCTGGCTTGACTAGACACGCATGATTTGTACGTGGAAGTATTAGGAGAATGCAACCATGCTTGAAGGTGAGCAGAAGTTGACACAAACAATTCGATTTAGCAACGCCCTAGCGCGCGATGGGGCTGCCCGTCCCCACACCCAAATGGGTTCAGGTCCGTCATACAAAAAATCCGAGAATATCGTGGGCGTAGAAAACGCTTGTCGAGCGTGCGCAGCTCTTTTTCTTATGTCGTATCGGCAGAATCTGGATCTTCAGACAATAAAGGCTCGTCCTAGCAGGTTCGTAATCATAGCGCAACCGCTAGCAAGGTTGCAGGAAAACGACTCCGAGAGGAGAGCGCGCACGCGGACATTAAAAATCGACTTAGTGCGTCGTGCCAGTCCTACATTGGCAAGCGTGATATTGCCCATGATCAACGGAGGGACCTTTTGTTCACACATCTATTCTTCTTTGGCAACCCATGCCTTTACGGCTTCTTCAACAGCTCGGGATAGGTCGCCCTTTCTCCCGCCAAATCTCTCGACAGTCTTGAACCTGAGACTCCTCTCCAACTCATCTGAAAGTTCCACGCTAATGCGACCCATCCCAATTACCTACTATCAGTTTTGTGCACGATTCGCACGTGTTACATGTTTTTCCAATAAGCAAATCGGCCAATGCCAAGTTTTACTTCTGTTCTTGTTATCCTTTTCCATCCACCCTAAATTTGCTTACACGCATAAGATGCTATGTGGTTACCAGCTTATAAGGATATCGGTTTAAGCATTTAAGCGCTAAAGACAGCGCGCGCTATAAAATGGGGGATTTTCTATCTTGCTAGCAGTCCGCCTACGAGTCCGCCGATTGTTGACGCGATTGCTCCGAAGATAGCAAGTATGATCGCTGTGATTCCGACGGCCAGACCAGCTAAGAAGCCAAAAAATCCGCCTAGGATTCCGCCTGTAACCGCGCCTACCGCAACAAGGCCTATGACTGCGAGTATTGCAATAATGATCCCGCCGAATATTCCTGCAAGGAAACCGGCTAACGCTCCTCTTACCATCCCTCCTCGAGCTAAGAACCCTGCCACGAACCCACCGACGAACCCACCTATCAGGTGGCCAACTCCCGGAAACATCCAGCCAAGAATCAGTGTTACGAGAAAGCCGACGAAAGCTCCCAGCCATAAGCTTCCCATGTTATCACCTTTGCTCCTTCAGATGAGCGTAACCATTATAAAAGATTTGTCTGAGATCGGTTTCAAGAGAAAAAATCTGCCACGCGCGCTCGGCTAAGTATGGTAATCACTGGAACCAAGATGTCGACGAACCAATCTAGTGGTCCCATCTGCCCCAACAACCCTGAATAAGCCATGAAACCTATAGCGCGGTCGTAAATCGGAGAATAGCAGAGTTCAAAATTAGCGCACTAAAGTGGAGTGCTTAAACGTTGACGGATGGAAATTGATAAATAGAAGTTTTCATAAACCAAAAACCAAGAACTAGAGAGGTGAGAAATTGGCAGGAGAACGTTTTGAAATATCCAAAGATTCTGTTGGAAAATTCAGGTTCAGACTTAGAGCTCAAAATGGGGAGATTATAGCGGAAAGCC
>CAYGYI010000003.1:0-29060 GCA_964354055.1 uncultured Candidatus Bathyarchaeia archaeon
GGGTTCCCGCGGGGCTTTAGCCCTCATCCCGTTTTTTCGAGCAAGGAAGAGACTGCAGAGAAAAGAGAGAACGGATTAAGGCTTGCCCCCTCTCGCACGAAGAGACCACAGAGATCAACCACAAGCACCGATAACGCCTCTTCACTTGATAGTTACTGACAAAACTGTACGCTTGTTGCTTCTAGCTTCTGGGAGTCAAGAACGTGTGCCCGCAGCGGTTTAGAAGTAGAGCCATGGTGTTTTTTGGTGAGCGCATTTGCAAAGTGTCCATGACTTTGAATCGAGCTTAAAAACGGTAACGGCCTAGATTCATTTTGTGAGTAGCATTCCTATGGAGTGTAGATGCTTTGGCTGGCTGCGTGATGGAAAGTGAAGGAGGTGAAGAGGCAAATAGAGAATGTCCTGAATGTCACAGCAAGAGAACACCGAAAAGCGGAGTAAGAAAAACTGTACACGGTCCAGTTCAGCGTTTCATCTGTCGGAATTGTGGCTATAGATTCAGCGAATCGTCGGCTTTATCAACCAGTTCCAACAATATCAGCAAACGTCAAGTAGGCGCTACCTTGACGGAAGCGAAAAACTTGGCAACTGCAACAGAAACAAAGACTGTTGCGGGAGAATTCAAGACACTAGAACAAGATGCCAGGATACTTCAATACGAATGGAAATGCAAGAAAAGACAGCTAAGCGAAAACACGATCAAGAAAAGAAAATACTACCTAAACAGACTCGTCAGAGACGGAGCAGACCTAGACAAGCCGGAATCTGTCGAAACCGTCTTAGCAACACATCACCCAACAGCAACAAAATGGGTTATGGTGATCGCCTACCGTTCTTACTGCAAAATGTTCAGCATCGCATGGGAACCTGTGAAAGTCAAGTATCAGCCCAAAATGCCATACATGCCAACTGAGGAAGACTGCCGAATCTTCATTGCAGCCATGCCTAAGGTTCTGATGGTGTTGTGTCAAACACTGTTTGAAACAGGTGCTAGAATTGGAGAGCTGACAAAAGTCCAGCGACAAGACGTGAACGAGGAAGAATGCAAGATTGCGATACGCTGCCCAGAAAAAGGCAGTAACCCCAGAATGATTAAAGTGTCAAGGGAATGCATCGGGCTGATAATGACGTTGCCGAAGAAACACGAGCCCTATCTGTTCTGTCCGAAACCGCTGGCCTACTATGGAAACTTCCAGCGTCAGAGAAAGAAAGCAGCAACCAAACTGAACAAGCCGCAATTCCTAAAGATTCATTTCCACACGTTCAGACACATGCGAGGAACACAAGACGTTCACAACCATGTTCCACTGTTTGAAGTCAAGGAAAAACTAGGCCACAAGTGCATAAGCAACACTGAGAAATACGTTCACTGGAACAGGCAGCTCTATGACGCAAAAAGCGACAGATACCATTTCGCAGCAGTATCAACGATTGAGGAAGCTGGAAAACTCATTGAAACCGGTTACGAGTTTGTCACGGACATGGAAGACATGAAGCTGTTCAGGAAGCCTAAGTGATAACCTGTGAGAGAAAAAGCGCAATATTGTCTAGAAAAGCTTGAGACTAACTTTAATCTTGCTCTTTCTCTGCGTCGTCGCCTGCAAGAAGCTTGAATTCATCTAAGGTCAGTTTGTCGCCACGTTTCAGTTTTTCTCTTGCCTCATTTTCGAGTTTCTCGCGGAGGTTTTCCTCGGTTTTCTTTCGTTCCTGGGCTTCCTCGTCCCTAGCTTCCCCCTTCAGCATTCTTAGATGCTTCAATGCTTCTGCTAATTCAGCTTGGATAGTCTTGGATCTTTCTCTACCTTCGACGAAAAGCTTGTGGAAATTGTCGGCTTGCGCTTTGAGTTTCTTGGATTCGTCAATTCTCTCCAGCATCTTCTGGTGGATTGTCTGGCTTCTTTGAGCTGTGCCCATTAGCTTCTCATGAAATATTTTGCCTTCAGCGTCAATTGCTCTAACCTCGTCTTGCAGCGCGCGAATCCTCTGGATGAGGTGCTCGAACTTGCGATGAACGTTCAATTCTGTCTCTAGTAGTCTGACCTGTTCGACGAGCTCTCTTTCCTCTTCCTTAGTTAAAATAGAGGTTTGGATTTCCCAGTCAATGCTCGCGACTTCCTCTTGGAGCGAATGATGGCTCCTTGGAGGCTTAAGCTCGGCAAGCGCTTTGCTCTTTGGCCTCAACTTGCGAATTTCCTCAATCTTTTGGTAAATTCTGTCTCTTATTGCTGAGCGTTGCAGTTTTAGGGTCTGCACTTCCTCATTTAGCTTGTCTCTTTCGCTTCTTAGGCTGCCCGTTTCAACGCGTAGCTTTCTAACTTGCTCGTTGAGTCCATCTCTCTTGTCAGCGCGATCTCTTGCTTCAGCGTCAACCGTGTCCTTTTGCGTCTCGAGTTCTGATATCTTCTGAGTTAACGCTTCGATTTCTTTGGCTTTTTCATCTTTTGGCAAGCAGTCTTCCCCTCAGCAGGCTTCACTATTTCCAAATTTTCACTGGTCACTCAAGGATAATCCGCGCATCCACTGTCTTTGCACCTTTCTCGTAGACCATGATAGGATTGAGATCTAGCTCTTTAATCTCTAGATGTTCAGTGACGAGTCTCGAAGTGTTCAGAATGATTTTCACTATTGCGCCAACATCAGCTGGAGGCGTGTTGCGATAGCCTTTCAAAAGAGGGTAGGCACGGACTTCGGTGATCATCTCGCGCGCCTCATCCTCTGAAACGGGAGCGATTCTGAAAGTAACGTCCTTCAAGACTTCAACGAAAATGCCACCCAAACCAAACATTAGCGCTGGCCCGAACTGCGCATCTTTGATTGCACCGACGATAACCTCCGTCGCGGAAGGAGCCATCTCCTGAACCAGCACACCCACGACGTTTGCCTTTGGATAATGTTTTTTCACGTTAGATAATATTTGCTGGAACGCTTCTCTGACACCTTTGGAATCCTTCAGCCCTAGAACAACACCGCCCACATCCGACTTGTGCAAAACATCAGGCGACACTATCTTCAAAACCACAGGAAAACCGATGTCATCTGCTAAGCTTGCGGCGTCATCTGCGCTTTTCGCCAACTCGAACTTTGTGACCGGAATCCCATAGTCAGAACATACGCTCTTGGCCTCGGTTTCAAGAAGATTCTTTCGCCCTTCCGCCAATATTTTGGCGAACAGCTGAGTCGTCCTAGACGAAACCATTGTCAACGCACCATTTTGAAGTGGCTGGTGATAGTTTAACGGTTTCCCATATTTAACGTAAACTCCGTTCACCGAGGCTTTGAGCTATTAGGACGGTGGCATTGGAGGCCACCCGCTTTCATAGAACCAAAACAGAGTTTCGTTTTCGGCCACTGCGTAGGCATCCGAGCTTATGGACACCAGAGTCCAACCGACAGCAGTATCATCCCATTTCCACCAGACCCATCCATGCGTGGCGTTGAAGGCTACTCCGTTGATGGACGTAACGTAAGCTCCGAAACCTGCGGAAGTGCTGTAGGAAACGTTGGCGATGTTCCTTGTGACTTTGAGCAACGTCATTCCGGACAGCGACTTAGTAGCATTAAACCATCTGGTTCCATTTCCATCATTGCAGTTTATGCCCACGTTCACGTGGATGGCAACTCCTCCCACTCGGTTCATAAAATCGGTGTACTGAAGCCAGTAATAGCCTGCTAAAAGCGAAGCCACTGAAGCCCAGCATAGGAAAAGCGTGGATAAGATAGCCCACTTATTCTTCAAGAAGGACAGTATTCTCACCTCCCACAAGATTCAATACAGCTTTAGCGGCGGGAACACAACCGACCCCGAAAAAGAAGGTATTGCTGGCCACATGTATTATTCCCAAGGGAACGAAGCCCACGACAACCGCAACCACTGGAGACAAGTTGGTTACAAGACCAAAGACAACGTTTGTCAGAATGTCATATGCCAAAGTCAACAGCAGACCTAGCTGCCCAAAGAAGACATAGGTGCTGAGCCGCCCTTCTTTGAAGCCTCCGTTATGCACAATGAACCCTCTGCGGACAATGCCTCCTGCTACTCCATAGATGGATTCACAGATCATCAGCGCAATCCAAATGGGCAGAGAAAAACCAAGCGGATTGAGTGATCCATAAATCGACCATGACAGAACACCAACCAATGCACCCGCAAAAGGCCCCAAGCAGAAGCCAGCCACAAATACGATTAGATCCATAAGCTTAACGTTTGGCAGAGGCAACATTGCATAGTTAAGCGCTGTAGAAAGCGCGGCTAGCATTGCAATCATTGATATGATTCTGGAGTTCATGTCAGTTGGATGGATTATCCAACCTAATATATATGAGTTTTGGAAATTCCAATGGTCACATTGATGCGAGGGCCGCGTATGTCTTGGTGTCGTTGATGAGGTTTTGGATTTTTGTGTATTCGTTGGGTTGGTGGGCTGTCTCGTCTACAGTTGACCAAACTACGGCGGGTGCGCCGGTTTTTCGGAAGAATGCGGCACATGTTCCTCCGCCTATTCCGCCTACTTTGGGGGTAACTGTTCTGGATTGTTTGATAGCGTCTTGGAGCATGAGGACGATCTTGGCTTTGGGATCTGTGGGTTTTGGTGCTGCGCTTTTTTGTACGATTTCGATTTGTATCTGGGCGCCTGTCTGCTTTTCATATTCTTGTGCCAGTTTCTTGATGTGCGCGAGTATTTCGTCGAGGTCGTAGGTTGGAAGGATTCTGCAGTCGAAGTACAGCACATCTTCGCCTGGTGCGATGTTTACGGCGTCTACGTTCTTTTCTTTCATGGTGGGTTCGAAGGTGCTTTCTGGCGGGTCGAAATACTCGTCTTTACGTGGGTATTTGTCGTGCAACATTTTGTCGAGGGCCAATGAGTATTGCATGCCTATGCGGTGTGCGTTCAGCCCTTTGTATGGTCTGCTTGCGTGAGTTTGGGCGCCGATCGTGCGGATTCTGAGCCAGAGGCCGCTTTTCTCAGATATTTCTATGAATGTTCCGTCTTCGTTTCCGCTGTCAGGCACGACTATGAGGTCGTCCTTTTTGAACAGGCCTTGCGCTATCAGGTGCTGGATTCCGTACTTGCTGCCTTGCTCTTCGTCAGCGACGAAGGCGAGGGCCACGGTTCTCTTCGGCTTTACGCCCAGTCTTTTCAGGGTTTTCACCGCGAAGATGGAGGCCACCATCGAGTGCATGTTGTCTTCGCTGCCTCGGCCGTAGATTTTTCCGTCTTTTACCATTGGCTCGTACGGTTTTGTTATGGTCCACAGTTTTTCTTCGCCAGGTGGCACGATGTCTAGGTGTGTGATTATCCAGAGTCTTTCAGCCTTGTTGTCACCGTAAAGGTAGGCTGCGATGTTGGGTCTCTTGCCTGATTGCGCTGTCTTGTCGGCTGCATCGTGCCGCTCTATCTTGTCGAAGCCTACTGTTTCAAGTATCTGCATCAGTTTTTCAGCTTTTTTCATTTCGCCTTCTCCGCCGTTTTGTGGTGAGATGGCGGGGATTTTGATAAGTTCCATCAGTGTGTTGACGATTTCGTCTTTCTGTTTGTCGATTTCTGAGAAGAGTTCTTGCTTTTGCATGGTCATCACGTTTGTCGTTTAGGCTAATTGTTGGGTTTTGTCTTTAACATTTTGCTTTGGCAGAGCAAAAAGTGTTCAGAATAAAATATGGTTAATCTAGTTTCTGCAGGGCATTGAGCCGCTTAGTTATGTTTGGATGAGTTGAAAGGATTTCGATGAATCTTTCTGCAGTTGTGAGTTTGCGAGACCTGATTTCGTCAACCATTTTCTGCTCGCCAGAGGCTGCTATTGCCCTGTTAATCTCCATAGAGTCAATTTTCGCATGGTCAGGATCTGTGATGAACAGTGCCTTGAAGGCGCTTTCGTTCTTGACCTCGTTTTTGGTTTTTCCCAAGTTCTTGCTTGCATTGACTATTTTGGTCAGTCCTAGTGAGAGCTTTCTCGGGCCGTCTTCGACTGTCAGCGCGCTGTGTCTGTCTGCATAGTATTCTCGGAGTCTACTCAAGTAGAGTATGAAGAGGTTCAGAACTTGAGAGAACAGCATGAAGACTATGCCCAGTACTGCCAGATCGCCGCCTTCGTTTCTGCGTCCACTGCCTCTTGACCACATGAACGAGTAGCCCACATAGTAGAGGAGGGCGGGAAGCATTGAAACGAACATCATTGCTTGTACGTCTTTGTGTTTGAGGTGGCCGAGTTCGTGGCCGATGACGGCTTCAACTTCTCCAATGTTCAGCGTGTTCAGCAGTCCGGTCGTGACAGCAACGTGGTTTCCGACTAGGGGTGAGCCGTATGCGAATGCGTTCGGTATCGGGATCTGTGCGAGCATAAGTTTTGGTGTTTTTATTCCGCTCTTCTTGCTGAGGCTTTCAACCATCTCATGAAGTTGCGGGTTTTCGTTCGCATGCATTTCGCGCGCACGGTAGAGAGCCTTGATAAGGTAAGGTGACACTAGCCACTGGGCCACATTGAACATGACAACCACAATTCCCAAGGTCAGGAAGTTAAACACGTCAAATAGGCTCAGTATGATCGTGAAGAAAAGTGTAGATAGACCTATGATTATTGCCAAGGTTCCTGCCATTGACAATCGAAGCTTCAAAGCTCCCAAAATGAACACCAGTGTTTTCCACTTCGACAATCGAAGCTTATATTCGTTGCTCATGGAAAAATCGAAAACAGGAATCGACCAAGGCTAGTTTTATAATCATTCACGGCCCTATGTTAATTTATGGACACTCTCATTGACGATGTGGGCAGTTTCCCTTTGCCAGCCTCGGTTGACAGGCATGCTTATGAGGCAAGCCACAGGCTCGCTAGACGGGCAATCGCTCAAGGCAAAGACATCCTGAAGGACAAGCATTTGAAGAGCGATTTCTGCGACGTTGTGGTTGATTCCTTCAAGAAGAAGCTGGAATCCGGCTTGGATGTGACGAATTATCCGCAGCACTGCGACATGCACAGGCAATTTGCAGACGTAATTAGTGAGGCCACGGATCGAGGCACGTACGTGGTTGACGTGAAAAACGCGGTCATCCCTGAAGTCTACGTGATCGGCAAAGAAGCAAAGAGACTGTGCGAGGAGACTGGGCACAGAATTCGACTGCGTGTCTGCATAACTGGTCCTATGGAACTGTATCTGAAGGAAATTGGCACCACGCCACATAGGGATGTTCTGCTAATGCTCGCCGAGACGGCGCGTCGTTTTGCCAAGAACGCGATGCTTAACAACAAATACATCAAAACTGAGGTAGTCTCATTGGATGAGCCGAGCTTTGGGTTTCAAGAAGTGACCGCTGAACGAGACGTGGTTGTAGAAGTTTTGGAGAAGGCATTAGGTTTTAGCGGCGCAGTGAGACAGGTTCATCTCCATTCTTCAACGAGGATCACGGATCTTTTAGATGTTGAAGGTCTAGAGGTGTTAGCCTTCGAGTATGCGGCATCTCCCAAAAACCTTGAAAGCTTGTCACGAAGCATGTTGGAGAGGGCAGACAAAAGGCTGAGGGTAGGCATAGCGAGAACGGACATAGATGCCATCGTGGCTGAACTCTGCGAGAGCGGTGTCACTGAACCTTCTGTTGATATGCTCGTCGAAAACGTTGCAGCTATACGGAAACGGTTCAGGATCGCCAAAGCGAAGTTTGGCGACTGTATGGTTTTTGCTGGGCCTGATTGCGGTTTAGGCAGTTGGCCAACGCAAGAAGCGGCTCAACTCGTGTTGAACCGGACAGTATGCGCTGTAAAGTGTCATGGTGACCAATGAAAAGTTTCATAAGTGGTTTCAACTTAGGGAGTATCCATGAAAAAGGAGAATCTTGATAGGCTACTTTTTGCGTTGATCAAAAACTCAAAGCGGAGCGACAGGGATCTTGCCAAAACCTTGCGCGTTTCTCAACCCACGATAACTCGTCTGCGGAAAGCTCTGGAAAAAGATGCCATATTACAGTATACGCTTATCCCGAAAGAAGACTATCTTGGTTTTGACATTATAGCTCTGATCTTCATTCGTACAAAAGAACAAGTGCAGCCTTTCTGGGAATGCAAGAGCAAGTGGGTGCAGGAAAACCCAAACGTAATGTTCTGCAGCACAGGACAAGGCATGGAGTCGGACGCAGTCATGATCACGGTACACAAGGACTATGCGGATTTTGTCAAGTTCTACCACAAGCTGAGGAAGGACTGCGGAGATTGCTGCGAAGAGATACAGGAATTCATCATAAGCCTCAAGGGAAGCGTGCGGATGAAGAAGTTCAGCTACAGCCAGCTTGAAAAAGCCTACGAAAAAGAGGCTCAACGGTAGCAACGAAATTTCCCCACACTTGATCTTGAGAGATCATATGAAATCTGCAGAGTAATGTGTGGCGGGCCCGACGGGATTTGAACCCGCGACGTGCGGATTAAGAGTCCGCCGCTCTGACCTGACTGAGCCACGGGCCCATACGTTGCCACCACAATAACTTGAGGTTCCTTTTATTAAATTTACCCACTTCATTTCATCAATCTTTGGCAGGTTGCCCGAACTAATCGTTTTAAGCTACGAGCTTCATCTTCGATATAGGAGCGGAGAGGCCGGTTGGGTGAAATCGTTTTCGTTGGGCTTGGTTTGAATGACGAGATGGGAATAAGCTTACGTGGACTGGAAGAAATCAGGAAGGCTGACGCGGTTTTCGTTGAGCTGTACACGAGCATACTACCCGCTTTCTCTTTTGAGCGTCTGGAGATATTGTGCGGGAAGAGGTTGAGTGTTGTTTCAAGGAAGGATCTTGAAGATGATTGTGGGAAAACTGTTTTAGAAGCAGGGCAACAGGGGAGGGCAGTTTTGATTGTGCCTGGCGATCCGCTGATCGCAACCACACATGTCACGTTACGAATCGAGGCCAAGAAGAGAGGGATAGACACGCGTGTGATTCACGGAGCATCTGTTCTCTCTGCGGTGATAGGCCTCTCAGGCCTTCACAACTACAAGTTCGGCAAAACCGTAACCATCCCGTTTCCTGACGAAACGTCTTCCGAAACCCCATACGCTGTTATTGCTCAGAACAAGAAGCTTGGGTCGCATACGCTCTGCTTGTTGGACATAAAGGCTGAAGAAAAGCGTTTTTTGAGTATTCATGAGGGCTTGGAGTCACTTTTGAAGGTCGAAGCAGAAAAGAGAGGAGGAATAGCCACAGGGAAGACTGTGGCTGTTGGTGTTGCGCGGGCGGGAAGCTCAAATCCGACGGTGAAGGCAGGCTTCGTGGACGAGTTGCTGGGTTTTGATTTTGGTGGGCCTCCACAGAGCCTGGTTTTTGCAGGCAACTTGCATTTTACTGAGGCTGAGGCGCTAATTGCGCTAGCAGACGCGCCAGAGAAAATCAGGAGGCTTGTTGAATGAACGCGGAGAAACTAGTAGAGAAGTACATTGCTTCTGCCGAACATGTTTTCAGCGATCTGAAGGTTTCCAATGTTTGTGTGAACGTGGATGTTGAAGGCATAGAAGAGACCGTGGGGTCTGCTAAAGCCTATCTAGAGGACGCCAAGTATTATAGGGACAAACGTGAGTTTGAGGTAAGCTTGACCTCGGTTGCCTATTGTGAGGGGCTGTTGGATGCGTTGCGGCTGCTGGGGATGGTGAAGTTTGAATGGTCAGTGCGAAAGAAAAGAGAAAAGTAGTTTTGGCTTCAGGCGTTTTTGACCTGCTACATCTGGGGCACGTAAGGTTTCTGGAAGCTGCAAAGGAGGCAGGCGGCTCGAAAGCTGAGCTAATTGTTATCGTGGCGCGAGACAGCACGGTCGAAAAGAGGAAAAAGGAGAGGCCAGTCATTCCTGAGAGCCAGCGATGCGCTCTGGTGGGTTCTCTGAGAGTTGTTGACGAAGCAATTCTCGGCTTTGAAGAGTTCGACATAGGCAAGGTTATCGAAAAAATCAAGCCCGACGTGATTGCAGTAGGCCATGATCAGGCAGACATGGAACGAACGGTAAAAAAGCATGTTCAGAACAATGACCTGAAGATAAGCGTCGTGAAGATTGGCGAGTTCGGCGAGGACGAATTAAATAGCGCGTCAAAGATTAAGCAGAAGATAATCGAGCACTACAGAAGATGAGCTGCATGTTCAAGAACTCTAAGAAGTACAAGCCAACCTACGTTCTGATAGCGCTGAACATTGCCGTCTACATCTTCACCTCGGTTAAGAGTGGGGATTTCCTCACAATGTATGACTCTGTTCTCGCGTTTTATGGACAGTATAACCGGCTTGTTTTGGAGCAAGGTTGGTATTGGCAACTCTTCACATCAATGTTTGTGCATGTTAACATTGTTCACATCGCGGGAAACATGCTCTTTCTGCTGATTTTCGGATTGAGGGCAGAGGAAATGTTTGATCTCAAAGAGTATCTCCTCATCTACCTGCTAAGCGGTCTGGTCGGCAACCTTCTAACTCTTCTATATGGGCTAGACATGGTTTCGGCAGGTGCATCTGGCGCGATCTTCGGAGTATTCGGTGCCGTGGCAATATACGCGAGACGCGTTTACCAGCAACCAATCATGGGCGCACTCGTATACGCGTTCTTCATGCTCGTCCTCACTTTGGGTACTAATGTCAATATCTTCGCACATTTGGGCGGTTTGGCCATCGGTTTGATGACAGGCTATGTGTTTGCGGCATTACGGAAAGCTCCTCCGACATATGAGCACCGTTACTCGTATTCTATCTAGCCTCTGCCAGGATATTCTTGTATCTCACGCATAGACTTATTCTTAGTGAAGCTGTTGTGCGTGAGAGCGTTTTCAATCAGGCTTACTTCTCCAAGTCTTTGGGCATCAATAGGTCACACCACAGTTGCTAGACTTTAAATATTCAATCAAACGCCAATATAGGAAATGTTTGGAGGGTGTTTGTTTGCCACGAGTAATTCATTTTGAAGTCAATGTAGATGATCCCGAGAGAGCAGCCAAGTTCTATGAGACGGCGTTTGGATGGAAGATTAAAAAGTGGGAGGGGCCTATTGATTATTGGCTTGTCAAAACTGGCGAGGACAAGGAGCCTGGCATTGATGGCGCGATTATGCGCAGAATGGACAAAAAGGCAATCACTTGCAATACGATTGGCGTTTCGTCAGTTGACCTGTTCCTTAAGAAGATCGTGAAGGCAGGCGGGAAAGTTGTACAGAAGAAAACGACCATCCCCGGCGTGGGGTACATGGCCTACTGCGCAGACACCGAAGGAAACGTCTTCGGCATTATGCAGGACGACTCCTCGGCAAAGTAGCCCATCAGAGAAAGTGGAAAGGCAGAAGCCATCTGCCCGCAGTCGTTGCCGCTTGAGCTTGCTAGAACATGAAGTCCTTGCTCAGCCATTCTGGGAACCACTTGTAGTTTTCGAGTGGCCCTGCTTTGCGAAGCCCTTCGTACGTGGCCTTAACGAGCGCAATGGTTCCTCGGTTGTCGCAGTACAGCTTCACTAGGCTTTTTGATTCTAGATTTTTGAGCAGTTGATCGAGTTTCTCGTCGTTTGCATCTTGCAACATTTCCTTCAGGTCTTCTCTACTGATGAATAGGCCTGGGTTGACTCGGTAGTCTTCAGCCAACACTTTGATGATGTTGTCTTCGTTTGCTGTCAACTTCTGCGAAGGCTCGTCGGTCACTGTTGGAACGCCGAGTTTTTCGTGTACGCGTCTTCTGGGCATTTTAAGTTCCTTGCTTAACGCTTTCAGTTCGCCACGGAGGATAACGAGTCGCATGATGTCGTTTGTGCCTGCACCTATCTGGTTCACTTTGGCGTCTCTGAGGTAAGTTTCAAGCGGGTAGAAGTGTGTCCAGCCGTCGCCTCCCATAACCATAATGGCGTCGCTTATGAGGCGTTCGTACGTTTCGGACGTGAACAGCTTTGCAGTAGCCGCGTCCACCATTGCCTCTTTGTGTTCGTCCAGAAGATGCGCGGCATGATAGACGAGCAGCCTCGCAGTGTGCCAGTTGGCCAACATATCCGCGATCTTCGACTGGTTCGTAGGCATATCAATTGTGGGTTTTCCGAACTGTATGCGTCTCTGCGCGTAGGACACCGCGTAGCGGATCGACTCACGCATAGGTCCCAGCATCGCGGCAGAATAGACGACGCGCTCGAAGTTGAGGCCTGCCATCATGATCTTCCATCCTGCTCCTTCCTGTCCGATCACAGCGCTGGCTGGAATCTTAACCTCGTTGAAATCTAGGAACCCGTTGGGCAATCCTATCCAGCCTGCGAGTTCGTTTATTTTTTCAACTGAGAAGCCTGGTGCTCCTTTCTCGATCAAGAAGGCAGTCAGGTGCTGATACTTTATCTTGTCTTCGGGCTCCTCGCTCGTCTTCGCGTACACAACGTAGATGTCGGCAAGTCCAGCGTTTGTTATGAACCTCTTCTTGCCATTGACCACGTAACTGTTGGCTTCGCGTCTCGCTGTTGACTCGACGCCTGCAGCGTCTGAGCCTACAAAAGGTTCTGTTATGCAAACAGCTCCAACTGCTTCGCCTTTGGCTATTTTGGGAAGCCACTTCTGTTTTTGCTCGTCGGCCCCGAAGGCCAGAATCTGTTCAACGCCACCGAACATGGAGACAGCATAAGCCTCAGACAGTGCGGAGCTTATTCGGCTGAGTTCCTCTGCCACTATGGCCGCGCCTGAAACGCCTGCATCCATTCCGCCATACTCTGTCGGGATTGCAGCTCCGAACCAGCCTTTGCGCGCGACCTCCTTTAGCAGTTCTGATGGGAATTTCTTGGTCCAGAAGACTTCTTGGCCTTTCCCAAGGTTCTTGCCTGCGAAGGCCTGTGCCTCTGTTGACAGATTTTTCTGCTTCTCGTTCCACCATTCAAAAGGTTCCATGAATTAACACCATAGGCAGTATTGCGTAATGGCGTTTTCAGTTTTAAACTTTCGCCGAGCGCAAAGCAGAAAGACATGAACCAACCGTTGCTTCGCTATTCTGAGGATTCGTCAATTCTTATATATTGACGCGGGATAAAGGAATGTGTTCCTGTTTGATTTGTGTAGAGGCGTGTGCTCTGTTTGAGGAAGTCGATCTTCAAAAAGCTTGAGGCTCAAGGACTCATAACGAACTATAACCGATTGAGGAAGAACCTGCCTCCGAAGCTTCCTGAAAAAGTCTTCATCTGGGACGAGACACTCAGGGAAGGCGTGCAGGCCCCCACCGTGTTCATGACCTACGTGGAAAAGGTCAAGCTCGCCAAGATGCTGGACGAGATAGGAGTATCCATCATAAACGTCGGGTTCCCCGCAATATCCGAAGAGGAGAAGAACAACGTCAAGCGTATTGCAAACGAAGGCTTCCAACAGGCAACCATAGTTGCCTCTGCGCGAGCAAACAAAGCCGACATAGACGCCTGCTTAGAATGCGGCATCCGCGAAATTCCAATATTCGCTCCCTACAACGGCCTGAACCTCACGTACAACCTCAAAATGACCAAAGAACAAGCCTTAACCAAAACCGTCGAAGCCATTGAATACGCCAAAGAACACGGAGCCAAAGTGGACTTCGTCTTGGAAGACGGTTCTAGAACACCACTCGAAGACATAACCGAGATCTTCACAGCCGTAACGAAGGCAGGAGCGGAAAGGCTCATAATCGCTGACACTGTCGGATTCTTGAGACCGCTATCGATTCGTTATCTTTTCTCACATGTCAGAGAGGAGCTTTCACAAACCATTAAAAAAAGCGTTCCACTGGGTGTTCACTGCCACAACGACTTCGGCATGGCAACAGCAAACACGCTGGCAGCCGCTGAAGAAGGCGCGTTATACATGCATACCTGCGTTGCTGGCTTCGGTGAAAGGGCAGGCGGCGCACCCTTAGAAGAGATTGTGACTGCCTTGGAACTGCTGTACGATGTGGACACAGGCGTTGACCTGAACAAGATTTACAGGCTTCTGCAGTTAGCGGAGAAAACGTTCGCTCTACCCGTGCAGTTTCACAAACCCATAATCGGCGAAAACGCATTCTCCCACGAAGTTGACGAGCATGTCCAAGCCATGCTTGACCATCCTCTCCTCTATGAGCCGTTCCCACCTGAAATCATCGGGCGGCAAACCGAGTTTTATCTGGGGAGGCAGACCAGCAAGAGGGTGATTGAAAGCAGGCTTCAGCATGCCGGAATCAAGGCCACGCCCATGCAGATAGAGGAAATTGCCAGAAGGCTGAGAGGAGTGCACCAAAGCCAAGACAAAGGCGAAGCCCAAATGACTTTTTACCAGATCAAGAAGCTCATGAGAGAACTGCGCAAAGGTCTCACAGAGGAGGAGTTCTGGAAGCTGGTCGAACAGATCACGAGGCAGAAACCCAAACTTCCCGAAAAGCCAGCTTCACCTACTTAGACCTTGGAATATAGATCCCGTTAGGATCAATAGTTCTCAGCAGTTCAATCTCCTCATATGTAGGCAGCTCGGTTTCAGGCACCTTGTTGGGCACAGTCAGGTCAAACCCCGAGTTCTCAACAACCTGCTTGGCAGTAACGCCTGGATGCACCGTGGCCAGCCTGATCCTCTTCGTCTGAGGATCAAAATCCATTTGACAAAGGTTCGTAACCACAAGCGAAGGTCCGCCGCCACGAAGGCCCGCCTTCTCCCGTGCTCCTGGGCCGTCCAAGAAACCAGGACTCGTCAAGTAGTCAAGTTTCTTCACCATCTTCCGTTTCTCATGCGTCATAATTACCACGATGCGTTTAGCCGACGAGACAATGTCATTTCCGCCTCCGCTACCAGGCAACCTCACGGTCGGCTTTTCAAAACTGCCAATATACGTCGTGTTTATGTTGCCATACTCGTCGATCTGCGCGGCGCCCACGAAGCCCAAGTCAACGTGTCCGCCCTGCAACATGAGGCCCAACGTTTCGATTAGGCCAATCGCTCCGGAGGCTCGGTAGCCAAGCCGAGAGTCTGCTATCGAAAGCGCGATTTCTTTGGCGTTTGAGTCTATGAAGCCTGCTTCGTAGACGATCTTCGCTCGAGGCGCGTGCGTCTTCTTGGCCAGCATAGCCGCGATCAACGGCAGACCCGTGCCTATGAAAACGACCTCGTCGTTCTTTATCTGCTTAGAACCGCATACTGCCATCAGTTCAAGGGTGTTGAAGTCGCTTGGTTTTGCATATTTCTTGCTCATTCGCTTTTCCTCCTAGTATGGGAGCGGCTTTTTCGCCTTCAGTTTCATCAAGCGTTCTATGCCTGCTTTGTTGAGGAACCCTATGTGGCTGCCTACGCCTGTGATGTATTCTTCGCAGTACTTCTGCCAGCCTTCTTCGGTTTTGCACTGGTCATAGTACATGCGCACATGTTCCATGTCATAATCGTAATAATTGTAAACCATCATCGGGTACGAGCCCCATGGGCATTCGACGACATGGTGAACGTAAATGTTGGGTATAACAGTCTGATCCGGCTGGCTACGAATGAATTCGGTATCCACGATCTCCTCAGCCATGACTATGACTTTCTTGCCTGCCCTCGCTCCTTCAATGTCCTCGCCTCTGATGCCGTCGATCTGCACGTTACCTTCCTTATCTACGCGTTGCGCGTGCACGATGCTGAAGTCAGGTCGAACAGAGGGAACCAGCACAACTTTCTCGCCCGTGAATGGGCAGTCCATGACTTCGGCCTTCTGTGGCCTGAATCTGTGCTTAGCCAGCAGGTCAGTTCCAAGCATGCTCTTCAGAGGCATGAAAGGCACACCAAGCGCACCTCCGAGAAAACGCAAGGCCATAGCCAAGTTCGAGTAATCCTCAAACTCGATCACGCCTTCGCGGATTCTGCGCTGGATGTTAGGTACAAGGCCTATACCTTCAATCGCAAAGAACGCAAGCTCAAAACGCGAAACAACTCTCGCTCCAGACAAAATGTCAATGTCCATCTCTGAGCCACACGTGTAAATAGTCAGGTTCCGCTTTTTCTGTCTCACAAGCTCGTGCGCAAAAGCCATAGGTGGACGCTGAAAGCCGAATCCACCCCAGAAAAGATGGGAACCATCTGGAACGAGCTTCACTGCCTCTTCAAGGGTTATCCTCTTGTCTTCTACAGATGTCTCAACCAAGCCCTAGCACCAACCATTTAGTCAGCAATAAAGCTAATCCAGTACATATAGATTTTTCAGCAACGCTTCTCCAAGCCTTATCCTGACAGCCACCTCGATATCTGCTCATCCTTCTGCACTCCTAACTTGAGGCCCATAGGTTCGAAAGCCTGATTCAACGCCGTCAACAGGTTTCTGATGTAGTCTTTAGCATTTACTTCTGCGAGGCTGGTAACGAGTTCTACAGGCTTAACCGAGAAAGTCTTGCCCCCATATCGGAATGGTCTAACCTTGATGAATGCGACCGTGTCGCCTCTATCCAGTTTTCGGCCTGCGTCCATGAGCTGTAAGGCACATTGATAGGGCTGATGCGCCGTTTTCATGTTGTCAATTCTCTCGTTAGGATCGAAGTACAGTTTCACCGTGTACGCCAGATCCTCTAACTTGATGCATCTGTTCCTCATGTCTGCCACAGCTTTCTCAACGATTTTGCGGATTCGCCTCTTGGCTTCTTCATAGCTCTCCTGATCCTTAGTGGCCAAGAGTTCACCGACGCATTGCTTGAAAACGTTTGTTATGTAGAAGGGTGCATTGGATTTTATCGCCGTGACGCCTTTGATGTCAGGCATTCCGTTCGTGAGTATTCCGAAATAAGCCTTCTTGGCCTTAGGCAGCACGCATAGATTATAACGCTTATCCACAGCCAAGTCCAACCGAAAACGCTCTTTCACAGCCTTGATCAACCACTCAACCTGTTCATCAGACGCGGCGTCCAAGAAAAGTGAATCAGTGTCGCCATAGAGCGGCCTCAAGCCATGTTCTTCAGCCATTTTCCAGCTTTCCCTAAGCACATAGCGGCCATAACCAGTGATTGCTTCAGCAAGAGGCGGGCAGGCTACCCCGCGAATCCTGACTGTCACACCATAGCTTGAAACCAACATCAGCTTGAGAAGCTTCGCAGCTGCCTCCGCGACCTTCCGCTGCTCCTCGGGCAGCGACATATCCTTTGAAGTTGGCTTGAACACTCTTATGCGCAGCTCCTTCAGCGCACCCACGAGTATCGCGTAGAAGCCTCGACGCTTAGTGCACACATGAGTCTCGACATCGGAAATTCGATTACTTACGCATTCGCTGTGCGGGCAGTCGACAGTTTCGTGGGACAGGTTGAAGCTGTCGATGCAGCTTGGGTATAGGCTTTCAAAGTCGCACACCACGGTGTTGAAGTAGGCTCCCGGCTTTGGCGCCACCGTCAGAGCTCCCGTGACGCAGTGTGCAGGTTTGCCTCGCCTCAACTCCTCTTCCGTCGGGATGAGAATGTTGTTTCTTCTGAGATACGTGTGCATCATAGGTCTGATCCAGTCGCTCACACGTCTGCTGCCGAAAGCCTCAACCAAAGGAATGTTAGCAATCCTCGACAGCATCCAAGCAGCATACACTTTTCCTGGATCTGCTTCGTCGACTCCTAGGATTTGGCGACTCAATTGTGGGATAGGCTGATTGAGTAAGCTGAACCAGTAGATAATCTGCGCATGCTTCAGCGGATCTGTTGACCGCAGGCCCGCGAATGTTCTTTCGCATCTTTCCATCGCTTCAGCAGGTATATCCGTGAGAGGCTTCAAATCGCCCTCAGAATGGGACGCGCCAAAGTTCAGACCTCGGTCATAGATATATGAGCGCGCGAAATCCACGTCGCTTTCCCAGCAACGATTGAGCCTCTCAGCGGCCTTTGCAGCAATTGCAGGGTTTGGCCAACAAATCTTCGAAAAAAGCCTCGTCTCATCCGTGAACAAGTCGACCTTTTCGACAATTTGACTCTGACCGCTGAAATACTTGACCACTTCATTGCTTTGCTCCGAAAGAGGATGAGCAACGTAGAAGTATGACCCGTACCTGTCGTCGGTGACCTCGACGATTTCGCCGTTTGCATCTGCGAACTTTAGTTTTACCGCGTTTGTGGCGGTCACTGTGGCGTCCAACAAGTACAGGATGCCCAACAGTCTACACCTCGGTTAGGGCCAATTCTCTTTCGACCTCTGAAAGCTCATCTCCCGTTAGCGGCTTCGGGAAGTTGTAGATCGGGCCGCTTGGCTTTTCATTGTAGTATGGACGGTTGCAGTCTGGACAGCCAGATGTGAGAAAGGGCTTTCCGGTTCGCACAATATCAGTTAACGTCGTTTTCCGGACGCCGTAGTCAACTAGTCGGCCGGTTTCATCAAAGCGCATAGCTTCGACGCGTGTGAGCCTGTGCACGATTAGGTATCTGGCAAACTGAATCCGCCTGTAGCTTGGAACAGAAGGCGAACCAGTGTTCTCCAGTGCTGTACCGGAAATCGGTGTGAAAGCGAAAAGCGCTGGGAGAATATCTGCGTCTGCGCAGCGGTCGATGGCAACAACCATCTCTCGCTCTGTTTCGCCGAGTCCAACGATAAAGTGGGTGCTTACCTTGCCTTTCCCAAAGATGCCAACTGCCTCGTATAGAAGCTCAAATTGCCTCGTCCAGTCATATGGACCTCCAGCAAGTAGTCCCTTGGCTCTGCTGAAAACTTCCTCAGTGGCAGCGTCCAAAGGTATCCCTATCCTTTCTGCGCCTGCTTCGGCGAGACTTCTCATGTTCTCACTGTTCAGAGGTTGACATGAGATTGAGATATGCGCGCTTGTACGCTGATGAACTGCTTTCACGATGCCCAATAGATCAGCGAACACTTCAGGATAGTTCAATGCCTGAATGCAGATGCGTTTTATCCGTTTCTCGCCAGTAGCCCTTTCCAAAGCCTCCAAGACGTGGCTCGTTCTAAACGTAGGCCATGAAACTCTCGAGAGCATGTCAGTTCGACCTCTGCTTTCCCTTGCTTGAGGACAAAACCCGCAGTTGGCGCTGCATTTGCCTTGCCTGTACGTCATCAGATATGCGGTCGTAGGCGAAGCATCGAGCTTTCCTTCCAACAGACTCATAACCGTCGCAGAGCCCACGGAAACGCGAATCTGTTCTGGCAAGCGCCCTACGAGGCTGGTTGACTTCATGGTCTTCATCAGGTTGCATGAGTCGTAAGGTCGATTAAAAGTTTTCACAGCCTTCGATGTTTCTGAAGGATTTGAAGGAAAAGTATTAACCAAAACGTTGAACATCACTTATCTGAGTACAATGAATCTACCTTCGCCAGAGAATATCTGGCACATGAATAAAGAAGAACTTCTAAGACTTCTGGACAGCGGTGCACTCCTACCCAAGGAAAGGGGAATCCGCTTCTATGCACCTAGCTTCATGTACTACAAAACAAGCCACTTCTGCTCTTCACCGACCGATTTTCCCACCATTTCGGTGACCGGCCACGGCTGTGCACTCAAATGCAGACACTGTGGCGGAATTGTTCTTAACACCATGCATCCTGCCACTACACCTGAACGACTATTCGAGCTGTGCACAAAACTTAGACAGGAAGGCGCCCTCGGCTGCCTGATAAGCGGCGGATGCCTGCCAAACGGTTCAGTCCCGCTGGAAAAGTTCGTTGCCACTATCGGACAAATCAAACACGAGCTTAACCTCACTGTTTTCGTGCACACGGGCATAATTGGATCGGAACTGGCCAAAGCATTGAGAGACGCACAAGTTGACGCAGCCTTGATTGACATTATCGGCTCGAACGAGACGATTCGAGAAGTCTACCGCACGAACGTCACTGTGAAAGACTATGCTGAGTCGCTGAAGGCTTTGGACAATGCACACATTGAATTTGTGCCTCACGTGATCGTCGGCCTCCATCACGGCAAGCTGAAGGGTGAACTGGAGGCTTTGAGAATGGTTTCGGAGCACAGGCCCTCAGCACTGGTAATAATCGCATTTATGCCGATACGCGGAACAGAAATGCAGGAAACCGCGCCGCCTAAACCTCTGGACATAGCTAGAGTCATGGCAACCGCAAGACGGATGTTTCCAGACATTCCTTTGGTCTTAGGCTGTATGCGACCGAGAGGAAAGCACCGAGCTGAAACCGACATCTTGGCCGTCAAGACGGGAGTTAATGCGATTGCTTTTCCAGCCGAAGGGGCCATAGGCTTTGCCGAAGCCAACAAGTACAAGACTTCATTTTCGTCGCTTTGCTGTGCGCAAATCTACTCTGATCTGAAAGACCGTGCAACAATGGACAACTGACCATTCTGTGGCTTTCGAAGTGTTTCGAAGTAGCGGCGCCGAAAGCTTTTTCACAAACTCGAAAGGCTTGGCAGGTCTCGTACTTGCCTGTGCGGCCTTCTTGATCATCTTGAAACCAAGGACTACGGCCCACGCTGAAACAGCAAGCGCCGAAACAGTCTCGGGAATGGCCACCCCTTCAACGTACTGGACTGCGAAATACGCAACCCAAGGCACAGCCGCAACCATGGCAGTCAGAAACGTGAACGCACCCGTCTTCAACTGTTTAAGCCTTAGAAAGGCCACCAGCAGCAAAAGCATCGACAACGGCGAGAAAACGAAGAATGTCAACGAAACGTACCAATGTGTCGGACTGTAATTCTCGTTGAAGGCGCCGATGGCGATCAAAGCCAAAGCTGCAATAACAAAGAAGAAGGCGCCTACCCTACCTGAGATGCTTGTTTTGAGGAACTTGAACAGACCAAACGCGAAGACAAAAGCCAGAACCCCACTAACAGCGAGGCCATAGTTGAAGAGGATCGGCGTAAGCCCGCTCTGGACTCCTAGGTCGCTCAGCGCGTTGCCTGTCCAACTGAATAGCGGAGAATAGGCTATGGCAAGCAAAATGCATGTGAAGGCCACGACAGGTGTGACTATGCCGCAGATGCCCGAAATCTTTAGCCAATCAAACCTAGAGGCCATGTTAGAACACCTATATTCAACCGTTGGCGCTCTAGACATTTCTGCTTTGCGAAGCTATTGCCCAGAATAGGCAGCGTCTCGCGGTACAAACTGCCTCAGCTTCCGCAGAGACCACATCTTCTCTCTTTCCCCAACATGCGCTTCCTCCACAGCTTGCCTGAGCATGCTTATGGATCCATCCATTGCCTTGCGGTCAACGGGATGTGGCACGCCATCCTTGCCGCCGTAGGCAAAGGAGTATTTGACAGGATCTCTCCAGCTTGGCTTGTCGCCGTAGACAAGTTCAGCCACCAGTGCCAAGCCTCTCACCGTGGCGGGACCGACACCTCTGAAAGCCAGAAGCTCTTCATAGTTCCGCGGCTGAAACTCGTAGACCTGCTGCAACACTTTCCAGTTGATATTTCTGGGCATGGACAAGAAGCCGACCCGCACATACTCTCGGCCTTCACTTGCGGTTTCAGGTATCCACTGTTGCAACAATCTCTGTTCAGCAGGTTGAGCAGGCACTGACAGCCGCATGATTCTTTCCGGCTTCTCCTTGGCTAGGTCGACTGAGGCCTTTCTGCATGATTCACTTTCCTTAGCAGTCATGTCCAACACCTTATCGCGTTTCACGTCGCAGACGATAGCGTTGTGAGGTTCAACGATGAAGTTCTGCGCGGTTTCGGAGAGCCAGTGATATCGCCTCGCAGTACGATCTTCAAAACTCATGCCCTGCTGAATCACCGCCCACTTGCCCTTCTCAGTCAGCAAAAAAGCATGATGGTAAAGCTGGTAGCCTGCTTGAATTGCCGCGTTGTCAACCTTTGCGCTCATCCTAGACGCGTAGCAGAGAGATTCAATTTGACTGCTGGTCAACCCGAATTTCTCTCCAGCGTCGGCAACCTCTGTAGGCGTCTTTCGGGAGGCCTTGCCTTTTCCGCCGCAGATGGCAAAACCGTGTTGCCCAGGCACTACTGCTTGCTTGAGGACGCCCGTGACGACTGTGGTGACACCTGACGAATGCCAGTCATATCCCAAAACACATCCCAATGCCTGAAACCAAAATGGATCAGAAACACGTCTCAAAAATACGTCTGTTCCATATTCGTCAACAATTATCGTCACAATTTCCTTTGCAAGGCTCTGCATACGGGTTACGAGCCACATGGGTGCCTTGCCATAGTGAAGCGGAAGTCGGGCAAAACCTGTTCTCTGCATGATACGCACGATTAAAACGTGGCTGATTGACAGCTTAAACTATTTTGGACATGTTTTCAGCAATCGTCCTTCGCGATCGATCTCGCCGCGATAGATTCTTGTGGTTGAAATCGGCAATTCATTGTCGGCAGCAACAAGGTCAACAACGATGATTTGGAGAGGGCGTAACTTTGCGGCTGTTCTCTTTCTGTTCACTTCAAAGGCTGTATGCTCAGTTTCTTTGCTCACGATCAATGCCCCGATGCGAGCTAAGGTTGCCGCGGGGCCATAAGGATCGTACAACGGCACAATTTCGGCTCGTTTTAGGAAATTCTCTCGTTGCAAGAAGGCCGTCAGATCCTTCAGTCTGTGCGCATAGGACGCGGTTGGATGAGATTTGCATAGTTTCTGGACGAATTCTTCGGAGCATAGGCCAATCAGGACATGATCGCCGATCTCGAAGGCTTTCGTGAGCAGAGTTTTGTGTCCCTTGTGAAGCTTATCGAACGTTCCGCCAACTGCTACAGCCTTTTGCTTTTTTGCCATTTGCAGTCACGTTCGAGACATGTCGGTAGGTCATAGATCTATTATGGTTTGATTCTCTGACGCATAGCGTCCAGTATTTGTTTTGCCACTTCGCGCTTGTGAGCCAGCGGAACATGAACAGTCTTTTTGTCCTTGTCTATGATGAAGACTTCGTTAGTCTCGGTACCGAAGCCTGCTCCTTTTTTGCTGACGTCGTTGACGACTATCAAATCAGCTTTGGCTTCTTGAAGCCTTGTGTATGCGCTGTCGATCAGCTCCTGTTTGGGTAATTTGTGTTCTGCGCGGAAAGCGACAAGGTAGATTCTGGGGCTGATTTTCTTTATGGTGTCAATTATTTTCTTTGTGGGCTTCAGTTTCAGGTCAAGCTCTTTGAGTTTGTGCGTTGAAACCTTGTAGGAGTACGGCTTCTCAACAACCCAGTCTGCAGCAGCGGCAGCAGCTATCGCAACGTCATATTTCTTGGTTTTCAGCTCTGAGACCACAGCATTGTGCATCTGGTCTGTCGTTTCAACAGCTATCAGGTTAGCTCTCGCTGGAGGGTTGGCTGTTCCTGGCCCGTAGACAAGTGTGACCTCGGCTCCGCGACTCAATGCTTCTTCAGCGAGGGCCATGCCCATCTTGCCTGAGCTTCGATTCGTGATGACCCTAACGGGGTCAATAGGCTCAATCGTGGGACCTGCCGTTATCAGAATCCTCAGCCCTGAAAGATCAGTAGTAGCCGTTAGTTTCTGGATGACTGCGCTCACGATCTCGTCTGTCTCTGCGATTTTTGCCTTTCCCTCGCCGATTCTTGGACCCACAAATCTGACTCCCAGTGCCTCCAATTTATTGATATTCTCGATTAAGATGGGATGTTTGTACATTGATTCATGCATGGCTGGTACGATAAGTATGGGAATATTTGAGCCGAAGGCTGTGGAGACAACTGAGGTTACAGTCGTGTCGTCGATTCCGCAGGCAATCTTGCCTATTGTGTTTGCAGTCGCAGGCGCAACAAGAATCATATCTGCTTTCTGCGGATGGTCTCCAGCGAGAGCGACATGCTCTATCTTCCCTGTCAATTCGGTTATGACATAGTTGCCTGTGGCCCATTCCATGAGGTAAGGATGAATGATCTTCTGCGACATCATGGACATTACGGAATAAACTTCTGCCCCGTGCCGCATGAGATTTCTAGCGATTTCAGGAGACTCCACGGCTGCCACGCTGCCTGTGATACACAAGACAACGCGTTTCCCCTTCAACGCGCTTCCTTTTGTGCACATGATATCTTTGGACGGATGGATGGTCAACTAAATCCTCCTGCCTATCCCCTTAGTTTGTGTGCAACGCTCTTTAAGTCTTCTAGAAACTCTTCGATATGATGCTGCTGGACATGTGGCATGGCTACGATTCGAATGTGTCTTGGAAAAAGGGAGACAGCCCAACCTTTCTGCCTGATTTCCTGCGCGATTGCCGAAACGTCTAGTTTTCTAGAGGTTATTCCAATGACGTTCATGGTCGGCCTTGTCATCAATTCTAGTCCATTGATTTTCGGAATTTCGTCTGCAAGCTTACGTGTGAGGCGCATGCAGTGTTTCATGATTCTCTCGTAGCCTTCTCGGCCCAGATGCTTCATCAATGTCCAGACTGCAATGACTGAGGCGCCTGAGCGTGTGCCCGCCACGGTGGCGTTTTTTGCCTCCCCGCCTGCAAGATAAGAGATATTCCATGCGATAGCCTCTCTCAGCTTTTCGTTCCGAAAGAGGATACCACCGGCAGGAATTGGCGCCAAACCCATTTTGTGTGGATCAATAGTCATCGAGCAAACGCCTCTTGCAGCAAAATCGAATGTTGGGGCGTCCAATCCAAGCCTGCCTAGAAATGGAAGGACAAAGCCACCAAAGGCCGCGTCCACATGAAGGTATAGGTTGTTTTCCTGCGCAATTTCGGACAACTCGCCTATTGGGTCGACCACGCCAAGCCCGGTAGTTCCAGCCACTCCTGCGATCGCTATAGTGTTGTGATTCACTGCTTTTCTGACGGCGTCCACATCGACTTGGAATTGGCTATTCAGGCCAACTCTGATTACCTTCAGGCTGAGCAGGTCTCCGGCTTTGTCGAATGAGCAGTGGGCAGAGGCTGGCACTATGATTTCACATTTCTCCTTCTTGGCGATCTTACGGGCCGCCCACAATGCTAGTACGTTGGCTTCGGTTCCGCCTGTGACTATGTGACCGGAAGCCTGAACGTTGGAGAGCATCGAACCCAGCATCTGGACAGTTTCTTTCTCAAGCTCGGCCACGCCTGGAAAAAGCCCCAGATCGCCCAAGTTCTTGTCCAGATAACGAGCATACGTCCTTTTTGCCAGACAATGCGACTTGGTGCACATGGAACCAATGATTCTTCCAGATTCGTAGGTGAAATCCTTCTTGAGCCTCAACTCGAGCTCTTTTATGAGCGTTTTCTTGGGCAACCCTTTGTTTTCCAATTCTGCAACGCTCCAGAGATTAGTGGTAGGTGTGCTCCTCGTCAGGGTACCTGCCAGTCAATACATCCTCCCTGAACTTGGCCACGGCAGTCTTCACTACCCCGTTCAGATCCGCATACCTCTTCACGAATTTCGGTTTGAAGCCGTCATCCACGCCAAGTAGGTCATTTATCACTAGGACTTGTCCGTCGCAATATTTTCCTGCGCCGATGCCGATAGTTGGAACCGTAACATGCTCGGTAATCTTCTCCGCCAAGTTTTCGGGAACGCACTCGAGCACGATTGAGAACGCGCCATTTCTGTCAAGTTCGATGGCGTCTCGCAGAATTTTGTCAGCTTCTTCAGGTTCCTTGCCCTTGACCTTATAGGACTCGGCTGACTGGGGAAGCATGCCAACATGACCCATCACAGGTATTCCTTCTTTCATCAAGGCTTTGACCACACCTGACCTGTTGCCCTCGATTTTGACGGCATGCGCTCCCGCATCAAGAAATAACCTTGAATTCTTCAAGCCATCTTCTATCGTCTCACAACTGTTTATGGGCATATCTCCAATTATTGGTGTGTTCGTGGCGCCTCTTGCCACGATGCGTGTATGATAGATCATGTCCTGCATGGTTACTCTCTTGGTGTCTGTTTGGCCTTGAAAAGTCATGCTCAAGCTGTCGCCCACGAGTATCATGTCGATTCGCAACGTGTCCAGTATCTTCGCAATAGGGAAGTCGTAGGCCGTCAGCATTACGACTTTTTCTTTACCCTTTTTCTGTCTAATTGCTTCCTGAAACTGCATTCTTACCCTCCAAATATTTGATGAGATCGACCAACGTAAAGTTGACAGGCGTGGGAATGCTGTGCTTTCGGCCTAGTTCGACTATCTTTCCATTCAAGAAGTCGATTTCAGTTTTCTTACCTCTTGTAAGATCCTGATACATAGAAGAATAGTTCCCGTATCCTGCCACACTTCTGTCAATCCTTTCCGCCAAGTCCAGCAGCAATTTCACTCCTTCGGCCTCCGCAACTGCAAGGCACTCCTTGACGATTTCCTCTCTGACCGCCTTCAGTGAATCCACGAAAATGTCGCCATCGGTCACACGAAGAATCGCCGTTAGCGGATTCACGACGCAGTTGACGACCAGCTTGTTCCATACTTCCCTGCCAATATTGTCAGACAGTCGCACATTGAGGCCACACTTGTTAAACATGCCCACAATTTCCTCTGCGCCTTCGCCCTGTCCGATGATCAGTTTTCCGGTCCAAAACTTCACCCTGCCCGGTCCCAAGTATTCGGCAGCCACCTTGACGACGCCTCTTAGAAGTCTGATTTGGCTACCTGCAATGTGTCTGATTATCTCCTCGTTGCCCAGTCCATTCTGTAGTATGAGGATAATTGTATCTTCCTTAAGGAGGCTTTTTATTTTCTGAATAGCCGCTGCAGAATCGTATACCTTGGTGGATAGAACAACCAAACTCCTCTCAGGTATGCTACGGATCTCCGTGTCGGCCTTTAAGTGGAAGGTTCCGTTTATGTCCCCTGAAATTGAAAGCCCTTTTGAGTTAACGGCCTCGACGTGAGCCTTCTTACCTACTAGGGTCACGTCATAGTGCTTGAACAGTGCGGCGCCGAAAGCGCTTCCAACTGCTCCAGCGCCAAGGATGAATATCTTGTCAAACATCAAGCTTATCATCCTCCAAGCTGACATGTTTCTCCTTTTTGGCAAGTTTTGCCAGCCTTTTGTTGATCAGGATTATAGACTCTGCAAGATTTTGTCTGTTGTTGAAGCTTTGCAGGATTGTCGTGCATTCTTTCGTATTGTGCTCGAGTTTCTGTGCGAGTTTTGTGAGTTTTGGAAGTGCTCTTATGATGTTGTCAACTATGGTGATTGCGGCTTTCTGGGCTGTTCTGGACAAAGGGTTCAGGTCCATGGCTATGACTGTTTTGCCCATTCTAACGAGTGCCTCGGTTCTGTCCCCGTCCTCTAGAGGCACTAGAACAACATCAGCCACAAGTATTCCACGAGGATCGACTCGGCGTCTTTCGCTTCCCAGCTCAGGTATGACAGCAGAGGCGTCTTCTCCGACGCCTAGAACCTCATGAGCTCCAGCCAGAATTAACGCGTTCTTTATAGCCTGCTCTCGCTCGGGAGACCTGTAGAACAAGTTTACCTCGATCTTTGCGCCTGTATTTTGCGCCAGATCGACTACGTCTTTGGCTACGAGTGCGGCTACGTTTCCGTTAACAGAGATTACTGGTGTTTTGGCTATCAGAAGTGTGGCTGTAGCAGCTTCGATGGCCTTTAGTGCTGGCGTAGTTGTTTTTTCGCCGAGCAGATAATCGAAGGCTTCGCCTCTCCCGTGTGCTATGAGGCCAGCGCATGCCACAACCCCATTCTGATAGTTTTCGACAAGTTTCTCGCGTATTCTGATGGATTCGGCTCTGGGGTGCGCTGGGGGAATTTTCGCTGTCGTCATTATAGCATTCTCGCCCCTGCTAAGTCGATTTCACTTGTAATGATAGTAGCTGTTGGACTTTGTTCACGGAAAAGTTTCAAGAGATCTTCAAGCGAGTCGCGCTCGACCAGTGTGAAAACAGAGTCGCCGAACATTGGCATGCTACAAGTGAAGCCGACGTTGTCAGCTGCATCTAAGACGCGCCTCACGTTCCTATGTATTAACCCCATATGTTCTGCAAACTGGCGTGACAACTTCATGAAGTTGTCAATCTCCGGCTGTTCTTTCAATTTGTCCACGAGGCCGCCCCCGAACTTGTTTATGCGTTCTCGCATTTCCGGATTAGCTAAAGAGTCTTTTGTTGAGAGTGATCCGAATGCAAGACATGCAACGACAATATTCTTAGACACTGGCACCTGTCGTACTTCACCAATTTCTGGCGCGCCTGCCTTCACTCTAATCTCTACGCCTCCAAAGGTCTCGGCGATCACGGTGCCAAGGCCGGTCTTGCATTTAACTTCCGAAATGTGCGCCACCTGTGCGGCTTGCGTCCTAGACATACCTAAATCGAGAGCATCATTTAGCGCCAGTGACAGGCTCAGCGCAGCAGCGCCGCTGGTTCCGAAACCTGCGCCCACTGGAACGTCAATGCTATGATTTACTGTAACCACAAGACTTGTAGGTTCAACGAGGCGGGAAAGCATCGTATTTGTGACATACTCTGAGACCTCGGCGGAGTGTTGCAGGACGCCGTTGATTTTGATGGAAAGTGAGACCTCATCGTCTTCTTCAATCTGCACTGTGGTTTCGACACCACGCTTCAACGAGACGCCAGCGCCTCTGGAGCCGATACGTAGAGGGTCAGATGACTGATCAAAAATCTGGAAGAAACCCGTAATGTGACATGGTGAGAAAGCTTTGGCTTTTTTCATGACTGGACGCCTGGACGGCAGGATTCGAGGTTTAAGCATTAGATAAGAATTCTGTATGGAATGTTTAAACGTGTATATAGATTCTCTAAATGCCTATGCATTTCCGCTTTCAAATGTATTAAGGCCCGTTTACGTCTACAAAAGACCTTACAACCTCACTGACTAAGATATAAGGTTCACAGATAGACTCATCAAGACGAGTCATATGTGTAGTTTTGTTCTACGCACAAGGTCTCTTATCCAAACTCTGTCGATTCTGCATCCACGGAGAGAAAACAAGAATGAAGCTGTTCAACAATAAGAAAGCACTGAGCACAGTAGTGACCACACTGATCATCCTAACGGTTTCAGTGTTGCTAGCGACAGTTGTCACCTTCTACGCAATCAATGTAACCACCACAAGAGTCCAGGAAGAGAACCTCTTCCTCACAAAACAGCACGTTTGGTATAACACGACTGGTGGATGGGCTGAATGCGCAATAATCATCGTGAACACTGGCGGAAAAGACGTCGTGGTAGACAAACTAACGGTTAGAGGACAAGAAGTAAACTGGACCACTGCATATTTCTGGAGAACAAACACCGTCACAGTTTCGAACGACTTGCAGGTCACGC
>CAYGYI010000004.1:0-28932 GCA_964354055.1 uncultured Candidatus Bathyarchaeia archaeon
CTATCCTTCAAGGGACATCTGGAATTCGATGGCGTCAAGCAGAGATCCGTGGCACAGCCTCGAAGCACAGATCTTCGGCAAATGGGGTTCATCAGAAAAGATACATGATATGGCAAAGATGCTGATGTTGCCAGAGGATCAGGCCTTGCCGCTCATGGGAAGCTACAATGTGTCCTATGTGCTGGTGTTTACGCCTGACGATGTGGAGAAGTTCTACTGGATCGCCAGAATAGCAGGCTACAACGGCACGGAGTACCTCACCAAGAATGGTGACACATATCAGCCTACAGCTCGAGGCGCCCAAGTGACCATACTGCGACTGCTGTTTGACGACACGCTTCATCCAACACATTTCACCAAGCTCTACGACAACGGCAAGGGCAAAATCTACCAAGTAGACTACCCGTGATGACCACGCAGACATGCGCTCACCAAAGACACGTAATCGACACGAAAAGCATGGCTACTGCCACACTGTGTGTGTTCTGAATAGGTTTTTATAGTGCGGCATGTTTTAAGGGGAATTTGGCGTCCGCATGGCCGTGTCACCGAGCATCCGCGAGGTTTTGGCAAGAAGAATCGCTGGCGAGATAATACTGTCAAGCAAGCCAGGAGGCACCATGCGCAAATGGCGCGAACTCTTCGCCGTCTCGCAGACCACGCTTTCAGACAGGATGGTCGTCTCCTCATCAGTTATCAGTGACTACGAGAGCGGAAGGCGAAAAAGCCCTGGCACGAGGTTTGTGCGCAGATTCGTGTCGGCCTTGCTGAAAATCGACGAAGAGCGAGGCAGCCGCTTTATCAACGAATTCGCAAAGCTTACAGCCTCGCCGAGCAATGCGATTATTGATTTGCGCGAGTTCCCAATTCCCGTGCGTGTTGAGTACATGTGCAAGGCGATACAGGGCGAAGCAGTTATAGGTCAAAACTGGCCTGTCAAAGAGGTTAACGGTTACACTATCGTGGACAGCAAACGTGTGGTTGAAACGCTTTCAGGCGCCGAGTTCTCACAGCTTTTCGGAACCACCACCGACCGCGTGCTAGTATTCACACACATAGAAGACGGCATATCGCCCATGCTTATCGTGCACATGAGCAGTCTTAAGCCGCGCCTTGTGGTCTTCCACGGCACACAACCAAACGAATACTCGCTCAAGCTCGCAGAATACGACCGAATTCCACTCATATATTCACATCTACCCACAGTTGAGACATTGGTCAAGACCTTCAGAAAGCTGTACCGTATTGCTCTGCACCGAAAGCTCGGCCGGCCGCTGAGGCCACCTCCGAAAGTCAGCGCGTAAACTGGCAATGGCATAAGTAGGCTAGAGGGAAAGCTCCTTTTTCAAGAGCTTGAAGTCTTCGACCAGCTGTCTCTTATATTCTCCATTGTAAAGAGCAGCGGCAGGGTGAAACGTCGGAAATAGCGTTATCTCGATCTCTAGAATGGTAGCCCTGCGTGGCTTGCCATGCGCCACAGTTATCCCCTCGAAGGGCAAACCGGCCTTAGAGAACATGTACGCTGTTGCATGATTACCAAGAGTCGCTATGACTTTTGGTTTGACGATCTTGATTTGCCTGTCAAGAAAAGGCGCACAGGTCTGCACTTCGTCTGGCCTTGGTTGACGATTTTCCGGAGGCCTGCACTTCAAGACGTTACAGATGAACACCTCAGTCCTCTGCAACTCGGCCTCCAACAACAGGGCCTCAAGAAACTTGCCAGCTGCGCCTACAAACGGCCTGCCCGCCAAATCCTCCGAACGACCAGGTGCCTCACCTATAAACATGATACGGCTTTTGGCGCTACCTTCGCCCGGCACAGCGTTCTTGCGGGTCTTCCATAGAAGACACTTCTCGCAGCCCTTCACTTCTGTGGCCACGGTCTCCAACAGCTTCTTCGACAATGCAAATCTCTCCAGATGAGAGCTCCTTTCGATCTTTGCTCTTATAAACCTCAAATGCCGACTAACGCCACGATGCGGGACATGACCTGCGAAAATACAGAAATAAACGGCTGTCATGTTTCTAACCTTTCAATTCCAGCTATTGGGGTTTTGCCCTGTACCACAGATTTGTGCGTCAAGACTTGAAGACAGAGAGAAGCAGGGGGGGCGGAGTGCAGTGTTAATTTTGAAGGAGGAAGAGCATGGTGAAAGATAAGCCGTGAGCGAGAGAAGAGGAAGAGCATCTTGCTGACCCTGTCAAGACTTAACATCTTTGCCGGTGATTGCTGAGAAGCTGGGTAAACCATGGACGCCGTTCGTCAGAAGATCAGACGGCTCGAGTTAGAAGTAGTAGTCCAGAGCCGTAGAGTTTGGACTACTACTTCTCAGCTTCGTTTGCCAAAGTCTCCCGAGCGTGGAAGAGGCCTTGCGACGGTTTTCCAATTGCCATCATTGGAATTTGCCTTCCGCAGCAATAGTCGTCTTAATCTCGCGTTGGATGTTTTTCGGTACAGCATATGTTCAACATTCCTTTCCGCGCCGCTTTGAAAAGGAGCGCATCGCTTCTGTTTCCTACACTAGGAGGGATGGCAGCGCGCGCGACATTGCAAAGAATCGTTATACGAGCAAGATTCTTTGCCCCAACCAAGCTTGAGAAGGGTATTTTTCTTTTTTGCTAACGCACGTTTGTACAGCACGCAGGATTGTCGTAGTAGTCTCTGCAGACTCGTATCAGATTTTGGTCCTGCGTCAACATAGCAACTTCGTCGAACCAATCTGATAACGTTAGGAGTGTGCTCATGTCGGTGATCAGCATTCCAAGGGAGTCAGCCGATTGGCCGATCGAGCAACATAGAAGGCGTATTTTGCCAAGGTTTGAAGTGTCTTCTTTTTCGAAAACTTCTCGTGTCATAGCGATGTTTAGTTTGATTCTGCGTTTTTCTTTTGCTTCCGTCAATGATTCATTTAGTCCATTGAGGACTGCTGGGTGTGAAATGAAGATGGTTATTTCTTTCCGTGCTGCTGCGATTAGCGTTTTCATTCTGTTGATGATGTTTTTTTGTCCCCGAACGATGTAAGCTACTTCTAGTTCCTCTGGCTTTGCGGCGCTCTCGTATATTGGCGTCAGCATGTCAACTAAAACATCTGCTTCTTTGATTTTCTCGTTGAGTCTTTCAGTGAGTTGCTGTTTCAGGTTGGCGACAGCGTCCTTTGGTGCTATAGGCAGGTAGATGTTTGGGTTGCCTCGCTGAACTATGAGCATGCCTTTCTTGGAGAGTCCTTCCAGAGCATAGTAGATTTTTGAGTCAGGGATACCCGTTTCCTTGCATAGCACACCTGCTGTTATGTTGGGATGCGTCAATAGCGTAACATAGACTAATGCTTCATGAGTGGGTAATTCTAGTTCTTTTAGACGCGAGACTGTTCGGTCTCGGGCGACTGTTCCCTTCATGCTCATAGTTTTGTTTCCTCCTACTTCTAGTAAGTAGTTGTCAGAGAATCTTTAAATAGTTTTCTACTACTCAAGTATAGTAGATAAAAAAAACAATGGAGGGATCTGTTATGAAAACAGAAGAAAACCAGCGTGCCAGTCAACTTGAGAACGAACGTACAAGCAAACTAAGAAGCCGCGCCATTAACCAGCTAGCCATCGGATCAATCATCCTCCTATGGGGCAGCTTGTTGATACTAAAGCAGGTTGGAATAATAGAAAAGAACGTAAGCACATGGTCTATTGCCTTAACGGCCTTCGGCATACTACTTGTAGCAAGCGGCATCTATAGGATGAAGAGATCGAGGCACCTGTAACAAACCGATTCCTCTAAAACTACATGATGAGACGTGCCAAAAATGGGATGCAAAAACATGAAAGAAGAAAATGATTTGGAAAACCACTTGAGCGAGTTAGAAAACACCAAAGAGGTGATTTGTTATGGAAGATAAAATCAAATTGCTAATAGCGGTTGGGGCTTCTGTTACGGCAAATTGCCAGCCTTGCCTTAAAACCGCCGTCACTCAAGCTCAAGGAGCAGGAGTTGAAAAGAAAGAAATCCTCGAGGCAATCGCAATAGGGAGAGTTGTTAGAAAGGGCGCCTTTGGCAAGATGGACAAATTTGTCTCAACCCTAACCGGAGATACGGGCAACTCAGACGAATGCCCATTTGGTTCGACAGAAAAAGATGTCAAAGAATGGGTAGAGCAAGAAGATGGATGCGGTTGCAGTTGACAAAACGTGAGGGAAAGACATGAAGGATGAGGAAATAAGGAAAATCGTACGGGAAGGCTATGCGAAGGTTGCTAAAAAAGAGAAATCTTGTTGTGGCGCCCAAAATCCCTGTGGCGATAATACGTCAGATATGAGCGAGGAGATCAGCAGAAGAATAGGCTACAGTGAAGAGGAAATCGGATCTGTTCCAGAAGGTGCGAATCTAGGCCTCGGATGCGGCAACCCCATAGCGTTGGCTTCTCTGAAAAAAGGACAAATCGTTCTGGATCTCGGCTCTGGCGGAGGATTTGACTGTTTTCTTGCAGCCAACAGAGTCGGGGAAAAAGGCAAAGTTATCGGTGTTGACATGACGCCGGAGATGATAGACAAGGCAAGGAAAAACGCTCGAAAAGGCAAATACAGCAACGTTGAATTTAGACTTGGGGAAATTGAGAATCTGCCTGTGGCAGATGGCGCAGTTGATGTGGTGGTCTCAAACTGTGTGATCAACCTTTCGCCAAACAAGAAGCGAGTATTCGAAGAGGCGTTTAGAGTTCTGAAATCTGGTGGCAGATTGATGATTTCAGACATTGTTCTGCTGAAGGATCTTCCGGAAATCGTAAAAGAGAACGTTC
This sequence comes from uncultured Candidatus Bathyarchaeia archaeon, assembly GCA_964354055.1. Taxonomy (GTDB): domain Archaea; phylum Thermoproteota; class Bathyarchaeia; order Bathyarchaeales; family Bathycorpusculaceae; genus DATKKK01. Next base: position 4,785 of record CAYGYI010000004.1, read on the forward strand.
AGGCGTACGTTGGATGCATTGCCGGCGCCGAAATGAAAGACAAATATCTGCAACTAGTAAAAGATGCTGGCTTCCAAGAAGCCAAAATCGTTGAAGAGACACCTTTCGCTGTCGAAGAAATGCTCAATGACCCAACCGCGAAAGCAATCATCAAGGCCTCAAAGCTGTCTGACGAAAAAATCAAAGAATTAGGAAACTTCATAGCGAGTGTTAAGGTTTACGGCGTCAAACCACTGGGCAAACCGTAGCGGTAGCACGCGTAAAAAAAGAGGATTCGTGGAGGACGGTGAAGACTCGTCATCGGTCAACGGGTTCAAACCCGTCTTCCACGCAACAACACTTTTTGAAGTTTTGCGCATATGGTTGAATTTACATAATGTTCATCAATAATCGTTGATGACGCTTTGAAACAAAACGATCAGTTCGTTTCACACGGTCATCACGACATCTCAAAGACCTCACAACAAGGCATATGCATGAAGTATCGGAAAGGATGAAACGAAGCTCTTGATTTCTGTCGTAGCCAGAATGCGCAACGGTGCACCAAAGCTTTAGTCTCAGTTGAACCTGCATACGGGTTTATTTCACGCTTGTGCCATACGTTGTTATAGGTGTTTTAGCGCTTCGGTGGCTTTCATTCCGGTTTCTACGCCTAGGTTTTTGGCTTTGGTTGTGGTGGCTTTGATTTGCGCGTTGAGAACGTCTTCGAAGGTTTTGACGCCGCTGACCATTGCAGCGGTCACGTTCATTCTTTCGGCTGCCTCCATGTTGAGGAAGCCGCACATCACGAACCCCTTCTCAGCCGCAATCAGCAGCAAAGGCGGCGAGTCAGGAAGCTCGATCCTCACACCCATGTACGTTTTGTCGTCAACTTTTATCGTGGTTATGCTGATCATGCAGATGTACCTCGCATATTCTTTCACGCGTCCAGCTTAAATAAGAATTAGCCGCAATAAAAGTCTAGAAAGATCATGCTGACGAAGCTCAAACAGAGAGTTCAAGCGGCACTCGCTTTCGAGGCGAAGATGGCGCACGCGGTGAAACTGACGCCGAACATGATAAGCGTACTAGGAATAGTGCTGGCCTTTTTGGCTGCGGTGGCGTACGCTGAATGGCAGACGAACAGCTTTCTACTCCTTGCCGCAGTGGTGCTACTCCTGCTGTCAGGCTTCTGCGACGTCCTAGACGGCATAGTCGCGCGCATCTACCAGCAAACCACACCTTTCGGAGGCTTCCTTGACTCACTCCTCGACAGATACGCAGACGCCACAGTATACGTAGGCATAATCATAGGCAGATTGTGCGAGCCGCTTTGGGGATTGATAGCGCTTGCAGGTTCGCTTATGGTGAGTTATAGTCGTGCTCGCGCAGAAGCCGCAGATCTGAAAATGGAGTCTATCGGCTTGACTGAAAGGGCAGAACGGATGATCATACTGATGGCAGCGACGCTTCTGGCGTTCTTCTGGCAACCAGTCGCCGTGATTAACTGGTGTATGATTCTGCTTGCGGTGTTAGCAAACCTCACCGTCATACAGAGAGCTTACTATGTTTACAAGAAGCTAAAGAAATAAAGAGATGAGAGATTAGAAGCGTCTTCTTCGCATGCGCATGTGGCGTTCGCTTTCGGCTCTCACTTTAACGATGCCTCGGTGAACGGCGCATGAGACGCAGTAGTACTTCGTGTCCACAGGTACAGCGATATAAGTGCCCTTCTGGCGAAGCTCCTTCGCAAGCTGTGAGTCAACAATTGAAAGTCTACGCGTGGATTTTTTGGCCTTGTCACGCGGCACTATGGAACCGCAACCAGCGCATTGAACTGTGCCACCGCTGCCCTTGCTTCCTTTGGATCTTCCTCGGCTTTTACGTTTAAACGGCAAATCTTACTAACTCCTAGGATTTCAACCAGAAAATAAGTGCTGTGCCCTATTTATATATCTGTCCTCAGTTTCATGAGTGAAGCAATATTGGCTTTTCCGTCGATTTTTGGGATGATTTTGCCGGTGGTTGACGTGAAGAGTGTGGTGACGCCTGGGCCGTGGCCTGATGTCACGCAGTTCGTGTGCACTATGATGCCCACGGACACCGCGCCTTGACGGTAGATTCTGCCGTAAGAGTGGTCTGCATCAATGATTGCCACGATGTCGCCCAGTCTCAGCCCGTCAAGCCCATACTGCTTGTTCACCTTCTCGTCGAAAAGTTGAATGTCATAGTCGCCCGAGTATGCTTGGTTCATTCCTAAACCTGAACCCATGACTGCGGCGGGCACGATGTGTGTTACTGGAATTTCAAGCTTGTTGCCGTGTGGTTTCGGATTCAAAGTTTTCAGGAAACGGGGGTCCATGTTCATGACGGTTATGTCTGGAAAATCAAGAAGCTTCAAACCCACGCCGAAGGCCTTCACGAGAATCTTGTCTCCCAGCAACAGCTTCTCAAGAGTATTAGGTTGGAAGTCAACGAGCACGTGCTCTATGCCGCCGTGTTTGCCTGTGACTACTCCTTTGGCGCCTTTCGCATCGCCTGTGACTACTTTTGCTTCGTTGCCGACGCATGAGAGCACGTTGAAGGCTGCGTTGGCGCCCTGCCCGAAGCGAGGGTCGTTTTCTTTGTTTTCGACGCTTACGCCCGGTTCAACGTGATCTGCTTGCCATCCGCAGGCCAAGTCGCCCACTCTTACGTTGTAGGTTATTCCTCCGACACCCGGCAGAACCACAGGATTTCCCTCAGCTGTGATCGTGTAAATGCTTCTGCCCACCACTGGACTCACAACTTCGCCTATAACAGACATCCTAACCAACTTGCCTACATTCGTCTTCAGCATAGACAATTCCTCAAACTTGAAATAGCGTTCTAGGCATCAGGTGCTAATAAGACTCACCACAAAAAGGAGCAGTGCGTCTGGTTTGAACATGACAAGTTTTAAATGCATCGTGCCTAATGACTTGAATGAAGAAAATCAAGCTTCGCAATATATTGTTTGAGTGGCTGAATAACAATGGCAGACATGGGACTGAGGTCAAAGATGCTAGTCAAAGATGTCATGACAAGCCCAGTCGTGACAATAGACGAGAATGCGCCGATAAACAAGGCTGCAGTGCTCATGGACAAGGATGACTTGGGCTGCATCATCGTTACAGACAAGAAGGAGAAGCCTCTCGGAATACTGACTGAAAGAGACCTCGTAGTGCGCGTTCTTGCAAAGAACGCTCACCCAGACGCGGTGATGGCCAAAGATGTCATGACGTCACCGCTGATAACTATCGAACCTGACCTCACCATAAGCGACGCGGCCAGAAGAATGAGCCGACTCAATATCCGAAGACTGGGCGTTGTGTATAAGGGTCAGCTTGTCGGTCTGATCTCAAGCAAAGACATACTTGCCGTCGTACCTGAACTCATAGAGATAATTCAAGAGCGCGCGCGGATCGAGAACCAGAATATGGTAGAGGAGACAGAGGAAGAAGAAGAGAAAAAAGAGGCTGGCGAAGAATCAGCGCTTCTAACAGGCATCTGCGACAAATGCGGCGTGTGGTCTGACAATCTGCGAGAAGTCAACGGCGAAAACCTGTGCGAAGACTGCAGAGCCGAGTTGGAAAGCGAGGAATAGAGGCCAGTTTCTTGCGTGTAAGAGAAATCATGGATGAGAAGCATCCATTCATCTATGAAGACGACCTCGCCACAAAAGCCCGCGCACTCATCCGCGACTACTCATTAAGGATTCTTCCAATAATTGATAAAAACAAAAAGCTTCTGGGCGTAGTCACCCGCCGCAACATACTGGCCATCTCTTCCTCGGTTTCAGCGCTCAGGACAAAAGGCATAATGACCCAGCCCAAAAAGATCGCAACAACCGAAGAAGACGCCTACGCAGCCATCAAAGACCTCCTCAAAGTAGGCAAATGGTACGCACCAGTCATAGACTCCGAACAAACCAAAACCTACAAAGGCGTACTGGGACTAGGAAACTTCATAGAAGCCATCATCAGAACGAGTCCGGAAAAACTCGCCAAACCTGTCTCAGAAATCATGAGCAGGAACGTGGTCACCTGCTCGCCTGAAGATGGAGTTGACAGGATCTGGCGCTTAATGCAGGATAAGACTCTGGCAGGTCTACCAGTCGTCAACAAGGATAAACTTGTTGGAATCGTTACCCAGAAAGACCTGCTTGAGGGCGGTCAAGCACTGCCTGCGTTTGAGGCCAAGAAGGGACGACATCTATCGTCCCCGAAAGTGTCTGCAATCATGAAAACGAACGTCGTTGCAGTAAGGCCTGATGTTAAAGCGATAAGAGTTGCCAAGGTCATGATTTCAAAGGACATCGGCAGAGTTCCCGTGACTGATGAAGATGGAAAGCTCGTCGGAATGGTTGATAGGCGAGACGTCGCGAAGCTTCTTGCCAAGTAGGGATGAATGCTAAGATGAGCAGGGAAGGTTTTAGAAGGACTTTACGCGAAAAAGGCCAATTGTCGTTAAAGGTTCATCCCACGAAGAAACACGAGGGCGAGATCATGCACATGGCCAAAGGCGCCGTCATAACGATGCCTCCCACGACAGCCATATACGAGATCATCAAGAAAATGGCGAACGAAGGCTTTCGGCGAGTACCGCTGGCAAGCCCAGCCACGAAGCGCCTAGAAGGAATCGCAACTGCTTCTGACATCATCAACTACCTCGGCGGCGGCGAAAAGTTCGGAATAATCCAAAACAAGTACGACGGCAACTTCTTCAAAGCCATAAACGAGCCGATCAAGCTTATCATGACGAAAAAGGTTGTCACGATCAAGACCTCAGCGAAAATAAGCGAAGCCCTAGAATTGATGAAAGAGAAAAACCTCGGCGGTCTTCCTGTGGTGAATGAAGAAAATCAGATAAAAGCAATAATCACTGAAAGAGACATCGCAAACCTGTTCGCTGACAGAATAAGCGGCGTGACTGTGGCCCAGCTCATGTCGGAGAAGGTGGTCACGGCTCTGCCTCACACCACGATTTTCGAGGCAGAAAAAACCATGACCGCACAGGGATTCCGAAGGCTACCCATAACCTCAGACGGCAAAGTGCTGGGAATAATAACGACAATGGATATCATAAGATTCTTCGGGTCAGGTGAAGTGTTCAAGTACCTGCGCTCAGGCACCATAATTCAGGTCCTCAACACGCCAGCGCTCAACATAGCCACGAAGGCCGTCTCAACCATCACGCCAGAAGCAGACGCAGGGCAAGCCGCAAAAATAATGCACGAAAAAGACATAGGCGCCTTACCGGTCGTAAGAAACGGCAGACTGGCAGGCATGATAACAGAAAGAGACTTCTTCAAAATAATAGAATAAGCGCATGCTCTTTCCCAGTTCCTAGTTCCATATCGCGCGCCACGATACTTATTCTGGCTTCATAATCATTAAACTGCTTAGAAACCTCTTCTTGCTCATCATCCTGCAGGAATCGAATCAACATGGAGCTCTCCAACATAGATGAATTTGACAAGGTGTTGGTTGAGACCATAGACCTAGTTTTGAGAGAATGCCTAGGAGACGTGAATGCTGAAATAATCTACGAATACCTGGAAAGACGTTCATGCTCCATGTCGGAGATACCACAGAAATTGGATTTCTTCTCAAACGAACTGAGAGCATTATTGGGTTTCGGAAAAGGCCAGATTTTAGGCTCAGGAGCAATCCTTGAGGAAACAATCGCGAACGTATTGTGCTATGAAATGGGAATAACGCCGAACATAACAGGACCGATCAAATTTGCAAACTTCGTCAAAGAGCTTAAGGAAATACGCCATTTTGCTGAAGAACTGCGAAAAGGGCTCCAAGAAAAAAAGAGAAACAGCCAGTACCAGATTGGGATTCTCAAGAGTAAAAACGCCACCATCCCAAAGCCGGCTGGAGGTGAAAGAAAATGAGTAAGAAAGAAGCAACCATACTTCTTGTCGACGATGATGAGAGCATTTGCAGAACTCTTAGCCTAATGTTGAAGGAGAACGGATACGTCGTTCAGACTGCACGCACAGGGAAAGAGGCAATAGAAAAATCGAAAGCGAACAGTTTCAACGTGTCCATACTGGACATAAGGCTTCCCGATGTTGAAGGTACAGAATTACTCAAACTCCTTCGCGAAACATCTCCGAAAATGGTAAAGATCATGTTCACGGGCTATCCGAAACTCGAAAACGCGGTGAAAGCGCTAAACGAGGGTGCTGACGCCTATATCATGAAGCCAGTGGATATAGAGGAATTACTTGCAACAATAGAAGAAAAGCTGGAACAGCAGGCAAGCATTGAGAAGATGACGGAAGAGAAGATCTCAACTTTTCTTGAGACTAGGGCTCGAAGACTTCTGAACAAGACACGTCTCGACGCACGAGCAGGACAGCGCAACCAAAGAAACAACACATGAATGAGAGGTCTAAACCAACAAAAAAGCTCTATTCGTTCAATTCCAGTATGGAAAAAGGAGTCTATGCAGAAGTAGCCCTTTGCGCGTTTTCTTCCAATCTTGTGCCTTTGGTTGCGAACAGGGCGTGTTTCCACGTGCATCAGGATATAACTGCATGTAATAGAGTAAGCTTTTAACGCGTTTACCTCAAGTTATTGGTTGATAAGAGAGTTGACAATTTGATCGTTGATCTCGTGTTAACCAATGCGAAAGCCTACGTTCAAGGTACAATAGTTGACTGCAACATAGCGGTCGAAGAGGGTAGAATCTGGAAGGTTGGCAGAGAGGCAAACATGCCGAAAGCAGATGTCAAGGTTGACCTGAAGGGTCTTTTGGTTCTGCCTGGCTTGATAGATGCCCATGTCCACCTGCGCGACGAGGGAAAAACCTACAAGGAAAACTTCTTGACTGGAACAGCAGCCGCAGCAGCAGGCGGATTCACGACCGTTCTGGACATGCCCAACAACGAGCCAGTCACCATGAGTGCTGAAACGTTGAGAAACAGAATGAACAGGGCTGAGACTAAGGCTCTCGTTAATGTTGGCTTTTTCTCAGAATTTCCGAAGAAAACGGCGGGAATTGAGAGTGTCGTGAATGAGGGTGCAGTTGCTTTCAAGCTTTTCATGGCAGATCAGGTCGGCGGACTTGATTTGGACGATGATTCCGCGTTGTTTGAAGGCTTCAAGACTGCAAGTGACCTGAAGATTCCGGTAGCAGTTCATGCAGAAGATAAGACAATGCTGAAAACGGCTGTTGACGAGTTGAAGCGTGGCAAGCATGACGACGTTGAGGCCTTCTTGAAGGCGCATTCTGAGGAAGTCGAAGTTAGGGCCGTAGAGCGCATGTTAGGCTTCTCGAAGAAAACAGGTTTGCACGTGCATTTTTGCCACGTGAGCTCCAAGCAGGCTTTGCAGGCGATAACCGTAGCAAAGGAAACTGGACCACACGTGAGCTGTGAAACGACGCCTCATAACCTTCTGCTGTCTGTTGACGATTTGAGGCGCATAGGCACGCTTGCGTTGACGATGCCGCCTGTCCGTGGCCGAAGCCACATGGAAGCACTCTGGAACGGCATAAGGGAAGGCTTAATTGACAGCATCGGTTCAGACCACGCCCCCCACACGCTTGATGAGAAAAAGGCTAGCTCCGTCTGGAACGTGAAGGCAGGCGTCCCGGGTTTAGAGACGACTCTTCCGCTTTTGCTTACCGAGGTCAGGCGCGGTAGGCTTTCAGTGGGTGATGTGGTCAGGCTGATGGCTGAGCGGCCTTCCGAAATTTATGGCTTAAAAGGTAAAGGCTTCTTGAAGGCAGGAAACGATGCGGACCTGACTGTGGTGGATCTGGACGGAAAGTACAATATTGACGCATCGAAGTTCAAGTCGAAGGCAAAGTATTCGCCTTTCGACGGTTGGCCCGTCGTAGGCATGTCTGTCAAAACGTTTGTTGGTGGCGAACTTGTTTTTGATGACGGCGAAATCGTGGCGAAGACAGGCTGCGGGCAGATCGTCCGGAGAGCATAGCCTATTGAAGTTTGTAGCTGACGGCATGCTCGGCAGGCTGGCACGCTGGCTCAGGCTATTGGGCTATGACACGAAGTACTCGAACTCGATGAAGGATAGGCAGCTTCTCGCAATCGCCAAGAAAGAGGGGAGGATACTGCTGACTCGAGATCTTCAGCTTTACCAGCAGGCCACTGCTAGAGGACTTGATACCTTCTACGTCGAGGGGCAAAGGCAAGCCGAAAAACTAGCCTGCCTCGCGAAGAGATACAATCTCAAGCTCAACATTGACATGACGAAGTCCCGATGCCCAAAATGCAACGTAAAAGTAAAGCCAATCCCAAAGGAGAAAATTGAGGAAAGAGTGGAGAAAAACACTCTTGAGCATTATGAGGAGTATTGGACTTGTCTAAAATGTAGGCATGTCTACTGGCAGGGAGCACACTGGACCAAGATCCGCAAGATGCTTGAGACGGCTAACCAGCTTCTTGGAGATGGTTTGTATACTCGCTCAAAAACTCGGGAGCCGAAAAAGTCTTAATACATAAAGAAAGAAGAAAACGAGGCTATTTCTCATTCAGTAGCCATTTGAGCGGTATGTCTTGGAATGTCTTGTCTGGCAGTGTTCGTCTGATGGTCATGGGGAGGATGCCAATTCCCAGCTCTTTCAGGGCTATGTCGATTGGGCTTGGCAGGCCTTCAGAGGCGTCGACGAGTATGGGTGCACCCATGGATATCTGCAATGCTCTGGCTCCGACTATCCGTGCCTTTTCGAAGCGTGTCAGCTTCGGAGGACCGATTAAAACTCTCTTCTCAGTTTCAGACGTGTCTTAGTACTCCCCCATTCCCGGGTATCCTCCGCCTGGAGAACCTCCGCCCGGCGGCGTTGGAGGACCTCTGGTCTTGCCTGCGGCGATGACATCGTCGATTTTCAGAATCATTGAGGCTGCTTCGGTTGCAGATTTGACGATCTGTTTTTTAACTGAGAGAGGTTCGAAGACGTTTGCGATCTTCATGTCTTTTACTTTTCCGTCGTTAACTTCGATTCCGGCCCACACGTTGCCTTCCTCGTGTTTTGACCTCAGGTCGGAGAGTATGTCTATCGGGTCTAGGCCGGCGTTCTCGGCTAGCGTGATAGGTATGACCTCAAGCGCTTCTGCGTAGCTCTTGACGGCGAGTTGCTCTCGTCCTGGGAGTGTTTCGGCGTACTTTTTGAGGACGCGCGAGATTTCGAGTTCAGGTGCTCCGCCTCCAGCGACGATTTTCGGTTCCTCAGTCAGATCACGAACCACGCACAATGCGTCGTGGAATGAGCGTTCGGCTTCGGCGACTATGCGTTCGGTTCCGCCTCTTATGAGGACAGTGACGGCTTTGGGGTGTTTGCAGCCTTCAATGAATGTCATTTTGTCTTCGCCGATTTTGCGTTCTTCGACGAGTTCGGCGTATCCAAGGTCTGAAGCAGTCATGGCGGTTAGGTTAGTGATAATTTTTCCGCCTGTGGCTTTTGAAAGTTTTTCCATATCAGATTTCTTGATACGTCTCACGGCTAAGATGGCTTTTCTGGCCATGAAGTGCTGAACCATGTCATCGACGCCTTTCTGGCACAGGACCACGTTTGCACCCACAGAAACCAGCTTGTCTACCATTTGGCGCATCGTTTCCTCTTCCTGCTTCAGAAATGCTTCAATCTGGTCTGGGCGTTCAATGTTGATTTTCGCGTCGAACTCTGTTTTCTCGATTTCCAGTGGTGCATCGAGCAGTGCGATTTTGGCCTTTTCTACGCGTTTTGGCATGCCTGAGTGTGAGATGTCTTTGTCTAGGACTATGCCTTGGATGAGCTTTGTTTCTCTGACGGATTCGCCTGGTTTCTTTTCAACTTTGACGTCGTCAAGGTCTACTTTGTATTTGGCGCCTTCCTTTTCGGCCACAGCCATTATTGATTTGACGGCGAGGTCGGCGAGGTATTCGCGGTGTTCGGCCACGAGTTTGCTGGCCATGGATGTCATCGCGGCTTTCTTCGCGTACGTTTCGAGTTCTGCGCCCACGGGTATGGCGATTTTCTCTAGTGTTTCAAGCGCCTTTTCCAAAGACTTCTTGTAACCATCGATGATTATGGTCGGGTGGATACCTTTGTCTATGAGTGCTTCTGCCTTGTTGAGCAGTTCGCCGGACACTATTACGGCGGTGGTGGTTCCGTCGCCTGCTTCGTTGTCCTGTGTTTTGGCGACTTCAACCATCATCTTGGCCGCAGGATGCTGGATGTCCATTTCGTCCAGTATCGTGCGTCCGTCGCTTGTTATTGTTACATCGCCGAAGCTGTCAACGAGCATTTTGTCCATGCCTTTCGGTCCTAGACTGCTTTTGACGATTTCAGCAATCATTTTTGCAGCGGATATGTTGGTGTGCTGCGCTTCTTGTCCTCGAGAACGGTTTGAACCTTCTTTAAGAACTAAAACTGGCACACTGCCAGCTGGTTGTTGTGACGACAAACCCAATTAAACCTCCTTTAGTGCGGAACAATGAAAAATAGCTTAGAAATATAAGTCTTTCTAATAGTGTAAAGCAAAAGCTAGAATCTCTTGTACGTACTTGTTAGCGAGTCTACTTGTGTCGGTTTAAGTGCGGTTTTGAGGCCTGTTCCTGTGAGGACGATGACTGTGTTACCGTCTTCCGGCGCCTTTCCACTGTTCGTCTGTTTCTTGTAAGCAGCATAAGCGACTGCCGAGCTTGGCTCCACGAAGAAGCCTTTGCCTGCAAGCTCCTTGAAAGCCTTAGCAATTTCAGCCTCCTCAACCATGACTACGTCACCTTTCGCTTCCTTCAACGCTTTGACCATGAGATCCAGCAACGGAGGGTTAGTGCTTGCGAGGGCATCTGCCAGAGAAATCACTTTCTCGGGTGGATGATAGGCTGAGCCTTTGAGTTTGTGGTAGAGCGGTGAGACTTGGCTGGTTTGGCAGGCAACTATTCGAGGCATGGTTTCTATCACGTTGGATTCGGCGAGGTGTTTGAAGCCGTTTATGACGCCGAGCATAAGTGTTCCTGCTGAGGCTGGTAGGTAGACATGTTCGGTTGTGCGCCAACCGAACTGTTCAGCGGTCTCATAGGCTAGGCTTCTTATGCCGTCTCTGAAAAGCGGGTGCAGAATGTGGCCCACGTAGTATTTTTTCCTCTCGGGTTTTTGCGCTTCTTCGGCGACTCTATTTCTTGCGCCTTGAACTTTGGTGACTTCGGCGCCGTAGAACTGGATTTGGTTGAATTTGGGGCCTGCGACGGTTTCTGGAACGTAGATTTTGGTTTTGAGGTTCGCGCGTGCGGCGTATGCGGCGATTGAGGCGCCCGCGTTGCCTGAGGAGTCTTCGGAGATGCATCCGCAAGCTTCTTTCACCTGTTCGTGAACCGCGGAAACCAGCACTGACGAGCCGCGATCTTTGAAGGAACCTGTGGGATTCAGACTTTCAAGTTTGAAGTAAACGCCATTTGTGAATTTGACGAGTGGTGTCCAACCCTCGCCTAATGTAATGACGTCTTGTTCTTTGACGTATGGGAAGTAGTTGGCGTATCGCCAGATAGTGTAGTTGTAGGGCCTGGTTTTTTCGGTTTGGAAGGGTTGGTTAAGTTGGACTTCAAGCGGTTTTCCGCATGTGGAGCATTTGTAGGCCAGCAGACTCCGCGTGGCCTGTCCGCATGAGGAGCATTTGATCTGGAAGCTCATACGTTGCTCTCCTTTCCAGTGCTGATAAAAGGCATCGGGTATTTAGCTTTAAACGCCTCAGCCTGCGCGGGAAACTATTTATATGATCTTTGCACCGTCATAAATCCCGAAATGCGCATTAGGGGTTTGATGGTTTGAAGAGAATCATTGTTTGCCTGAAGCAGGCGGTTGACGTTTCGCAGTTGAAAGTTGATCCGGCCACGAGGCAGTTGATAACGGCTTCGGCGCCGAAGAAGATAAGCGATTTTGACAAGAACGCGCTGGAAGAGGCCATCAAAGTCAAGGAGAAAGCAGGCAACGCGGAACTATGCACGCTAACTATGACTGCTGAGGATGCGAAGACCGTTTTGCGAGAGGCGCTGGCGATGGGCGCCGACAAAGCCTACATGATCAACGACGCTGAACTGAAGAATGTGGACACGCTAGGAACAGCACATGTGCTTGCTGAGGCCGTTAAGAAGATCGGCGAGTATGACCTGATCTTGTGTGGTGAAACTTCGCTGGACAGTTTTTCGGGACTTGTGGGCGCAAGGATGGCGGAGTTGTTGGGTTTGCCGCTTGTGTCTTCGGTGCGTAAGCTCTCGGTTGAGGGTGATGCGATAATCGCGGAGCGAAGTCTAGAGGATTCGATTGAGACCGTCAAAGCGAAGATGCCGTGTGTGGTTTCGGTTACGCGTGAGATCAATCAGCCTAGGATTCCGTCGTTGATGATGATTATGAAGGCGTCGAAAAAGGAAATCGTGAATTGGACATTAGCGGATTTGGGTGTGCAGAAGGAGAAGCTGGCTTCGAAGATTGAGCTTGTTGAGGTTTTGGCGCCGAAGACCGAGCGCAAGAAAATCAAGATCACGGGTGAGAGTATTCAGGAGATTGCGGAGAAGCTGGCCAAAGCGCTTGTTCAGGAAGGAGTAGTCAAAAGGTGAACGTGACATGAGCGAATACAAGGGCGTTTTGGTTTTCTCGGAAAAACCTGATTTGATGTTGGAAATGCTTGGGAAAGGTCGCGAGCTGGCGGAAAAGCAGCAGGCGGAGCTTGCGGCGGTCTTGATTGGTGGCAACGTTGCGGATAGGGCTAATGAGTTGGTGAAGTATGGTGCTGACAAAGTTTACGTGGCAAGTAATGCAGCTTTGGAGCGTTTTCAGGCTGAGGCGTATTTGGACGTTTTGCACAGCTTGGCTTTGAGTTACAAGCCTGAGACGATAATGATTGGTTCGACGAGGAATGGGAAGCCGCTTGCGGCTAGGCTTGCTACGCGTCTTGATGCGGCGTGTGTGCCTGACTGCACTAGGTTGAGTGTTGATGAGAATGGTAGACTTGTTGGCGAGAGGATTACTTACGGCGGGAACGCTGCTGCAAAGATTGCTTTTGTCGGGAAACCACAGATCGTAACTATGCCTCAACGAGCATTTGACAAACCTGTTCCGAAAGAGCGCAACGGACAAGTGGTCAACGTTGACGTGAAGTTTGGTATAGCTAGGACAGAGGTTGTTGACGTTAAGCCTTTGGAGACTTCAAGTGTACGCATCGAGGAGGCGGAGGTTGTTGTCAGTTGCGGACGGGGTTTGGAGAAGAAAGAAGACAGAGCTTTGCTGGATGAGCTTGCGTTGGTTCTCGGTGGCCATGTTGGTAGTTCGAGGCCGCTTGCTGAGGACAGGAAGTGGTTCACGGAGTGGGTTGGATTGTCTGGACACAAGGTGAAGCCGAAGCTTTACATTGCCTGTGGCATTTCGGGCGTGATTCAGCATGTGGCTGGGATACGTGATTCGAAGGTGATCGTGGCCATAAACAAGGATGAGCAGGCACCGATTTTCGAAATCGCCGACTACGGAGTGGTCGGCAACCTGTACGAGATACTGCCAGCACTAAAAGAAGCCATCAAAAAACAATTACAATAAACGCCGCACACCCGCGAGAGAAAAACATCCCTCCATATATGGAAAAGCAGTTTTAAACGCCTATCTTTTGAAGGTTTATGGAATTTGACGTTCTAAACGTTTCGCTGTAGGGCTAAAAGAATAACATGTAACGGTTCCTTATAAAAGTTGATAGACCAGCGCGCGCATGATGAATTCAGCATTCTGCACCACACTATGAGCGCCAAGATGTTCGATATATTCTAGTTGCTATTATCAGGTCTCTTATTCGATGACAAAACATTCAAGGCTTTTGAAACTACTTTTTGTCCTTCTGAGAGCGATATTGCACGATATTTAATTGCCAAGTTTGCCCCTCTCAAGTCGCGGTTGCGAATTGCCTCAATGCCGTCTTTCACTTCCCCAATAGGGACTTTTCTTGGATATTTCAAAATAGATTTTCTCCAGAGAACTAGGCGCCTCAAATGTTTGTCGCCTTTCCTTCTTTCGTCTGCTGTAGTGTTTCTGGACTCAACTGCAATTCCCTGCCCAACGAAAGCTCCTCCACTTGAGAAAATTATTATCGAGCCGCTTGGCGGGAGCACTTTGGCATCGTAGCCCCAGTAAGTTAGCTTTTTTTCTGAAGCGCGAGCACTGTCCCTCCATAGCTTCGGAAGCCATTCAGGGTAGCTACTGGGAAAAACAAAGCATTCTGGAGTAGCGATCTTTTCTGTCATGGCATCTAGCGTTCTTTCAACGAATTGCCCTCTGTGATCTCTAGATCCTATCACTATTTTGATTTCTGTGGGGCTTCCTTTTTCTAGCTGAAAAAGGATTAATCCTATTCCCGTTTTCTTCAGCGTTTTCATGGATGTTGAACTCACAGATTTCTCTTCCAAAACGCAATAGACGAAATTAGCACCTTGGCAATAGGCGCTGGCTTGGTCAAACGCTGAGCCTATGTCGCCTTTCTCTTTTTTGACCTCAAACGCGTAAACGTTGCCGTTGTAATCTATTCCAACCAAGTCTGCTTCTCTTGAGTCATTTTCACCGCGATACACGTTCTGATAGGACTCCAGTCTCTTCAATTTGAATGCTGACTTTAGCCACCGCTCATCCCTGAGTTTTGTAACTATCTGCTTTTCACTAGGCTTGACCATCTGCTTGCCTTCTTCGTGTGATTAAAATCAAATAAAACGAGTATGAGCTAAAAAAAACTTGCGTATATGATGTTATTGGGAACTATATAAGAATTGTTCGAGGCATCTATCAGCGCGCGCGCTAAATCATCGTTTCCCACGTTACGCGTTACTCTGATACACCCTTTATAGGTTCAATTCTCATCATCAAGCTTCTGTTGGACGAGGGTGGTGGAGCTAGCCTTTCATGGGGCCGCCGATGGCGAATATGCCTGTTATTCGGTCGTTTGTGGGTTTGCCGAGACGCATTCGGATGCTTTTTGAGTATTGTTGAAATCCAAAGTGTTTGAGGATGTTTGTTGCGGTGGTGTTTGGTGCTGGGGTGCCGATGTAGATTTTTGAGTCTGGCTCCGTGGCAGACAGGCAGGCGGCTAATAGTTGTTTTGCAGCTTCTGAGTCTTCGGGTTTGCATATCCACGGTCCAAGCTTGTAGCCAAACTCTGCTCTGCGACACATGATGTAGCCCTCCATGCCAGATGCGCCACGCGCCACAAAACACAACTCGGGAAACTCGTCAAAAAGCTTCATCAGAACTCTGCTGCGGTCTGCACCGAAGTAACCTGCGTCAAATCCTGCTATTTCTGAGATTTGTCCGGGTGTGGTTGGCTTCACTATGCTGTCTTTAGGCAAATCGTAGTGTTTGCTGGTTCCGGCGAATCTCAGTGAGTAGTATTCGTCTGTGAAGCCAAGTTTGCGGTAGAAGTCTGCGATTTCAGGAACTGCTTCAAGCTTGACGGTTTGAACATGCTTGCCGTGCAGGTATTCCAGTGTCTTCTTCATCAGCAATGTGGCTATGCCTCGGTTGCGGAACTCGGCCTTGACTATGACGTAGCCAATCCACGCCAGCGATCCATAACAGATAGAGAAAGTGTGACCAACACGCTCATGTCCCACCTCAACTAAGAAACAGCCCTCAGGCTCAAAACTCAACATGCGCACAGCATCCTCACGCCTATCATTCCACTCTTCTTTTAGAAGCATTTCATAGACAAAATCCAGATCACTATCTTCCAACCTCCGAACCGACAAGCCTCTCAATCCTCACTCGTTCGCTTTCCTTGTTTTCGCTCTTTTTTTTCTGTTCTTTTGTCTACTTATGTACTCGTTTAATGCCTGTGGCGTGATACGCCAGTCTTTGTTTATCTTCGTGGCGGCTATGACCCCTCTGCGTGCGAGAAGGCTGAGGTATTCCCTGCTATATGGTGTCAGCTTGGAGGCTTCTGCGAGAGTCAGAAGCCTGTTCTCTCGGTCGCTTGGTTTGATTGCGGTGAGGTAGAGGTCGAGCATCTGCTCCACACAACGGGCGACGAAGTCTACGAGTGGCTTGAGATCTCCATTGTCCGCCTTTCCAAGTGTGTCGTAGTATCTGCGGCGGTCAACCTTTCTCACCACAGTCAACAGATAACCGTGCCTCATCAACACCAAATTCATCAGCAGCCTCGCCACCCGACCGTTGCCATCGTCAAACGGGTGAACAGAAACAAGCCTGTAGTGGAAGACTGCAGCCACCTCCACGGGCCTCAGTTCATCTGGATTCTGCTTCAACCACTTCAAGAGATCAGTGACTAAAGTGGGAACCTCGAAGGCTGGAGGAGGAACGTGGTCTGAGCCTTCGATGTAGACCTGTGCGTTCCGATAGTGGCCCGCGTTTTCAAGTACGCCAGAGAAGATCAGCCTGTGAACCTTCAACAAGGCGTCTTCAGTCAGCTCGCCATCAGCAAGGCTCTCAACATATTCAATAGCCCTCGGGTGGTTCTTGGCCTCCAAGTGCTCGCTGAGGCTCTTGCCGTTGACCGTTATTCCCTGTCTGATGATGAGTTGTGTCTCGCGAAGCGTCAGAGTGCTGCCTTCAATCGCATTTGAATTGTAAGTAAACTCAACTTCCATGTTCTGTCTCAGCCGCTTCACTACGTCTGCAGGTAGAGGCCTATGTCTATCCAGTTCGGCCTTCTTAGCAAGTATCCTGTCATGGATTCGCTTATCTATAAGGTTCATAATACAAGCTATGGACTAAACGATATAAAAGAGTATCGTTTTACTCGAAATATGCACTATACGATACTCACTCTGATCGTTATGAATCTCTCAGGCCTATCGTTTGCTGGCAAAGAAGGG
This sequence comes from uncultured Candidatus Bathyarchaeia archaeon, assembly GCA_964354055.1. Classification (GTDB taxonomy): domain Archaea; phylum Thermoproteota; class Bathyarchaeia; order Bathyarchaeales; family Bathycorpusculaceae; genus DATKKK01. Next base: position 21,602 of record CAYGYI010000004.1, read on the forward strand.
GAAATGAAAAATGAAGAGGGGGTCGTGCTACTTGTATGGTATGTAGTCTTTGCCTAGGAGTTCGCGTGCGATGACGGTGCGTTGTATGTTGCTGGCTCCTTCTGCGCCTACGCAGTAGCTCATTATGCCTCGTAGGCCCATTTCAAGCGGGCACTCTTTCGTGTAGCCGTACGCTCCCATCCATATCATGGCGTGCTTGTATATGTCGAATGCCAAGTGCGGCGCAATGAGTTTGCAGGCTGCGATGTATCGGCCGACTTCGAGCGCTGAGTACTTGTTCTGCTTGTATTTCAGATCATTCATCCATGCTGTGCGGTAGGTTAGGCTTTTCAGTGCCTCTAAGTGCGCCCAGTCGTCTGCCAGCTCGAACTGTATGCCTTCAAATTTGCCGATGGGTCTGCCGAAGGCTTTGCGCTCTTTGATGTATTCCATGCCAATGTCCAATGCGCGTCTTGCAGCGCCAACACAAACAGCAGCGATTAGTATGCGTGCGTTGTCGAAGCCTTCCATCGTCAAGTAGAAGCCCTTGTCCACTTCACCGATGCGGTAAGCGTCGGGTACGCGGACGTTTTCCATTTTGAAGCCGCCTGTGCTGATGGCCATACGGCCCATGTCTTCGAAACGCTTGTTAATCTCCACGCCTTTTGCGTTGAAGGGCAGATAGAAGCCAGTCATGCCTCTGTGCGAGGCGTCCGGTGGCGCAGGCGAAGTCCGCGCGATCACGAAGTAGCCTCCGCCCAGCTTCTTAGCCTCTTCCGTCCCGCTAATATACATTTTCTCGCCGTTCAAAATCCAGTCTTTTCCGTCTCGTTTGGCGGTGGATTTGAAGGCTGCGACGTCTGAGCCGCCGCCTGATTCAGTGGAGGCTATGCCTATGAAGGCGTCGCCTTTGAAGGCTTTGTGAATGCATTCGGTGCGCACTTGTTCGCTGCAGTAGCGGTCAACCACGTAGCCCCATGAGCTTTCTACGAGCCACAGTACGGGCAATGCGATGCTCACGTCAGCGTATCCGAGTTCTTCGGCGGCGATGCAGGCTGTCACCCAGTCTGCGCCTGTGCCTCCGTGCTCTTGAGGTGAAGTCATAACGAGCAAACCCATCTCGCCCATGCTTCTCAGAACAGCTTGAGGAATCTCGCCTTTGCTGTCCATGTCGCGAATCTTTTCTAATGGGATGTTCTTCTGGCACCATTCACGAATGGCGCTTCTGAAAAGCTCCTGTTCTTCCGTGAAACCAAAATCAACCATGATCTTTCACCATTCTGAAACCGAACTACAAAGGTTAGGCATATAAAAGTTGTTTAGAGCCTATGCTGAAACCTTCGTCAAAAGCCGCTCGACAGGGCTTTGATTCAGGTTGAGGCCGAGCTTCTGCTGGTCGATACCCAAAGCCAACCCTAGCAGCTGCGTATAGTAGATGACTGGAACCGCAAGCTTCGCGCCCACCGTGGCCGCCGCGTCCTTCTGTTTCGCATCAAACATCAACGCGCAGTCAGGACACGAAACCACAAGACCGTCCACATTCAAAGTCTGCACGGCCTTAAGCTTACCACCAGCCAATGATAAAGCCGAATCTACGTGACTCAACATCAAATGCGAACCGCAACAATCCAGTCTCTCATTATAGTCCACTGTCTCCGCACCCAACACCTCGATAAGAGAATCGAGCTTTCTCGGGTTTTCAGCGTCGTCTACTCTTCCGAGGTCGGTGTAGCGGAGTATTTGGCATCCGTAGTGCGTCGCCAGCTTCAGGCCTTTAAGCGGCTTTGTCACGGCCTTCTTCACGGCCTCCAAACCAACATTATCGTGCAGCAGGTCTATGATGTGCCAAATTCTGATGCAGGGGTTGTAGTCTAGGCCTTCTTCTTTCAACATGCTAATGACTTTCTGCTTGGTTTTCTCATCATTCTCGACGAGTCTCTTGGCTTCGGATATGACGAAGTGACATCGGTTGCATGGAACAAGCAGGTCACTCAGACCCGTGGCGTTTGCCAAGGCCAACACGCGCACGCCTAGATAGGTGGATGCGAAGTCGTTGACACTTTTAACAGGGTCACCACAGCACGTGGCTTCACGCAAGTCAACAAGCTCCACGCTCAGCTTGGGCAAAGTCTCGCGCACCGACATCTCGTAGGCATACTGACCCGTCAGTATCCGGCAGCCCCAATAGATGGCAACTTTCACGCCTCATGTTCCTCCAGCGCTTTCATGAAGGCCGCCTGAAAGCTCTCTTTCGGGCCACAGATTTTCGGCAGCTTCAAACCTTCTCGGTCCAGCGTCTCCATCTTCTTCGTCGTAGCCTTCTGAGGCGTCTCGGCCAATCCTGTCTCGATTATCTGCGAAACCGCTTTCATGAAAGCCTCAGGCACCTTTGCCTCGCGCTCAACCGCCAAATTCCGCAACGCTATGAGAACGTGGTACGGCGAGGCCTTCTGGGGGCACCGCTGCATGCATTTCAGGCATGTTACGCATGTCCAGATGATGTCGGAAGAGGCCAACTCGTCCACGAAGCCCAAGTTTACAAGCTTCTCAACTTCATGAGGCTTAAGCTCCAGAAGCTTCAACGCCGTGCATCCGCTCGTGCACTTGATGCATTGGAAGCAGTTCACCAAGTCTCTGCCGCGAAGCTTGGCCAGAATCTTCTCGCGCGACTCGAGGTTCGGCTTGGCCATCGACATCAAATCAGTCAAGCTCAAAGTCAGCTTCCTCCCGCCGTCTCAGCGCAGGCCTCCTGCACCTGAGCCAAAACCTGCCTGCTGCCGTACTGCTGAATCTTAATCGCACCCGTCGGACAGGCAGCGCTGCACAGACCGCAACCCTGACACATGGCCTCAATTACCTCGGCTCGCAAGGTCTCCCCGTCCTTCTTCATTTCAATTGCTGCGAACGGGCACAGCGACTCGCACACGCGGCAACCGCTACACGAATCCTCGTCCACAACTGCCTTTAGCGGTTCGAGTTCGATTTCGCCGCTTGAAAGGAGGTCGATGGCTTTGGCTGCTGCTCCGCTGGCCTGTGCCACAGTGTCCGGAATATCTTTTGGCCCCTGACAGGCACCCGCAAGAAAGATGCCCGCCGTTGAGCATTCAAGCGGCCTCAGCTTCGGATGCGCTTCTAGCAGAAAACCATCAGCGCTTCGCGAGGCATGGAAAAGCTCGTTAATCTTCGCCAAGTCGTCGCTGGGTACAAGGCCGTTTGCGAGTATGACGAGGTCAGTATGCATCTCCAACAGCTTGCTTGTTCCACGCTCGTAAACGTCGAAGAAAAGCTGCCCATCAGCATTGGCGCGTATGTCGGAGGGTATTCCTGCCACGAAGTTAATGTCCAAATCCCGCGCGCGCCTATAGAACTCCTCGTAGCCTTTGCCGAAAGACCGCAAATCATTATAGCACACGTAGATGTCTACGTCTTCGCCCATCTTCTCACGCGCCAGAATCGCCTGCTTCAGCGAAACCATGCAGCCCACGCGGCAACAGTACTCGTGGAAACGCTTGTCGCGAGAGCCTACGCATTGGACGAAGACAATTGACTTTGGAGGCTGGCCGCTTTTGGGTGACAGAATCTTGCCGCCTGTGGGACCTGAGGCGTCTGAAATGCGTTCAAACTCGATGTTTGAGATGACGTTTGGGAAGCGTCCGTAGCCGAGTTCAGGCGCTTGCGTGGCGTCGAACACGTTTGAGCCTACAGCCAGAATTATGCCGCCGACTTTGAGCTGGAGGGTTTCGGGCTGCTGTTCGAAGTTGATGGCTTTGGCTTCGCAGGCCTGCAGGCACTTGCCGCACACCTCTTTCTTCTTAGTTTTCAGCTTCAAACAGAAACTGGCATCAACCGTAGCTACCTTGGGGACGGCGTGAGAAGAATAAACCGAAATTGCACGCGTCTGACTCATGTTCTCGTTAAACCTGTCTGGAACTTTGACGGGACAGACCTGTGTGCAGAGTTCGCAACCCACGCACCGCGCTTCGTCCACGTACCGAGGCTTCTTCAAAATCGAAACTTCATAGTTGCCAACGAAGCCTTTGACGCCTATAACTTCACTGTTCGTCAGCAACGTTATGTTCGGGTGCTTGACTACATCCACCATTTTCGGCGTCAGTATGCAGGCGCTACAGTCAAGAGTAGGAAACGTTTTGTCAAGTTGGGCCATGCGGCCGCCTATGCTGGGCGCCTTCTCGACGAGATAGACCTTGAACCCAGCGTTGGCCAAGTCAAGCGATGCCTGAATGCCCGCGATTCCGCCGCCCACAACCAGCACGTTCTTCTCAACGCTTACTTTGCGTTTTTCAAGCGGTTCCAACAGTCGCACGCGGGCGACGCCCATTCTCACAAGGGCTTTGGCTTTTTCGGTGGCCTTTTTCGGCTCGTGCGCGTGAGGCCACGAAACGTGTTCGCGCAAGTTAACGATCTCGACAAGATATGGGTTCAGTCCTGTTTCGGCGACTGCTTTGCGGAAGGTTTCTTCGTGCATTCGTGGCGAGCAGGTGGCGATTACGATTCGATCAAGTTTGTGTTTTTTGATATCGTCTTGGATCATGCGTTGACCTGGGTCGGAGCACATGTACGTGTAGTGCTTTGCCACGGTTACGTCGGGTAGGCTCTTGGCGTATTCCGCGACTTTCTCAACGTCCACCGTGCCCGCAATGTTCAGGCCGCAGTGACAAACGTAGACGCCAATCCTCGTCATAGGAGAGCCATCCATAACCCTGTATGGAATAGCCTTACGGCTTAAGCCAGCTATTATCCTTTATGTCAAAAAACCCGTAAACCAAACGTCGCAAACACGGCAAATAGAGAAATTATTAATACAAAAAATGCACATTAAATGGCAGGGTGCCAAATTGATCACTATCAACGCTCCCCAGATAGGGGACGAGGAGATCGAGGCCGTCGTCAAGGTTATGAAGAGCGGCGGACTCACGCACGGCATTGGTGCGGGACCTAACGTTTTGGAGTTCGAGAAAACTTTCGCGGCTTTCGTTAAAGCCAAACACGCGGTGGCCATGAACAGCGGAACAGCCGCGCTGCACGCCTCGCTTGCAGTCGCAGGCGTGAAAGCAGGCGATGAGGTGATTCTGCCAAGCTTCACGTTCGTAGCCACAGCCGAAACCGTGGCCATGACGGGCGCAAAACCCGTGTTCGTGGACATAGACCCGAACACCTACAACATCTTACCGAAGGCCATCGAGAAAGCAGTAACCAAAAAAACCAAAGCCATAATGGCTGTGGACCTGTACGGGTTGCCAGCTGAAATCCCTGAGATAAAGAAAATTGCTGAGAAGCATGGACTAGCCGTGGTTGAGGATGCTGCGCAGGCCCACGGAGGCATCTGCCAAGGCAAACCTGCAGGAGCATTCGCTGACGTTGCCTGCTGGAGCTTCTACGCAAGCAAAAACATGACCACAGGCGAGGGAGGAATGGCCACCACAAACAACGACGAATTCGCTGAAAAACTGCGCTGGCTCAGGAGCCACGGAGAAAAAGTCAAGTACGAGTCGCTGATGCTGGGCCACAACTATCACATGCCGGAAATCGAGGCGGCAATCGGCTGTGTGCAGGTGAAGAGACTGCCCAAGTTCGTGGCCAAACGCACACAAAACGCCAAGAGGCTGTCTCAACTGCTCAAGAAGTCGAAGAAGCTTCAGCTGCCAATCGAACCTGCAAGGTACAAGAGCAGCTGGTACCTGTACACGGTGAGACTGAAGAATGCAACGAAGGAGCGACGCGACAAGATCGTGGTGGCACTGAAGCAGGCAGGCATAGGCGCCGAAGTCTACTACATGAACCCTATCCACATGATGCCGTTCTACCGCAAGTACGGCAAGTACAGGTTGCCTGAAACCGAGAAGGCCTCAAAACAGGTGTTCTCGCTACCCGTCCACCCAGGCGTCACACCAAAGCAGACAGACTTCATAGCTGAAACGGTCCTACATCTATTACAGTAGCTTTCCACGCTAGGTTTAAATAGAATCGTCTGTTTGTATTGAACCCCCGACTGGGGTTTTGCAGAGGAATCGATATGCAGAAGATTAAGGTTATTATAATGGGCGCGGCTGGCAGAGACTTCCATAACTTCAACGTGTATTTCAGGAACAATGACGCGTATGAAGTTGTGGCATTCACGGCCACGCAGATTCCCGGAATAGAAGGCCGAACCTACCCAACCGAGCTCGCAGGCCCCCTCTATCCAAACGGGATACCCATCTACCCTGAAGAAGATTTGCCCAAACTGATAAAGGAACACGAAATTGATCAGTGCATCTTCGCCTACAGCGACATAGCACACGAAAACGTCATGCACAAAGGCTCGCTCGTGCTGGCAAACGGCGCAGACTTTCGTTTCATGGGACCCAAGACAACCATGCTCAAGTCAAAAGTGCCGATCGTTTCAGTGTGCGCCGTCAGGACAGGCTCAGGAAAAAGCCAGACCTCACGCACGGTGGCCAAGATCCTCAAAAACAAAGGCTTGAGAGTGGCAGCCATCAGGCATCCCATGCCCTACGGTGACTTGCGAGAGCAGATCTGGCAACGTTTCGCCACCTATGAAGACTTGACCAAGCACAAGTGCACCATCGAAGAAAGAGAAGAATATGAACCTCACATTGACAACGGCATAATCGTCTACGCAGGCGTCGATTACGAGAAAATCCTCCGCGAGGCTGAAAAAGAGTCAGACGTCATCGTCTGGGACGGAGGCAACAACGACATGTCATTCTACAAGCCCGACCTCAACATCGTCGTCGCAGATCCGCATAGACCTGGACACGAACTCACCTACCACCCAGGCGAAACAAACGTGCGAATGGCAGACGTCGTCATAGTGAACAAGGTGGACACTGCTGATCCTGAGAAGGTGAAGCTGGTAAAGGATAACGTGAGGATGGTTAATCCGAGGGCCAGAATACTGGAGGCAGCTTCACCTGTGACAGCAGACAAGCCTGAGATGATAAAAGGAAAACGCGTCCTCGTCATCGAAGACGGCCCAACACTGACACACGGCAATATGCCGTACGGCGCAGGCACGATAATGGCCAAAAACGCAGGCGCAGGCGAAATCGTTGACCCGAAGCCCTACGCAGTAGGCTCTATCAAAGAAGCCTACAAGAAGTACTCACATTTGGGCGCCATCCTTCCGGCCTTAGGCTACGGCGACAAGCAGGTAGCTGAACTCAAAGAAACGATTGACCACACCCCCTGCGATGTGATCGTGATCGGCACGCCCATAGACCTGAGGCGAGTGATGACCATCAGCAAACCCTCGGTACGCGTCAAGTACGAGCTCAAAGTGCTGGGCTCCGTGTCGCTTGAACAGATCATCGACGAGTTCCTTCAAAGAG
>CAYGYI010000005.1:0-15497 GCA_964354055.1 uncultured Candidatus Bathyarchaeia archaeon
AACAACCTCAGGCCTGTCAAAACGGTGACTACACTTCTCACATAGGCAGAAATTCCCAATCACCCGGCTGTGTGAACCCGCAACGCTGAGATTCGTTTGGCATCTCGGGCAAACCAAATCGTGATTCTTGGCAAAATCGTCTCGAGAACCGATGAACCCACACTTCGTATGCTCCAATAGCTGCGTCAAGTCAACTGAGTTAGAACCACATTTCGGACAAGTATAACGTGAATGCACCTCAGACGAACCGCAGTGCGGACAAATCAAGGCCCGATCAATAACTCTAGACCTCAGAACACCTGTTTTCTCCAAATCCTCCAACGCCGACCGAACTTTGACTAGGTCAGAGGAACCAGAAGCCTCCTCAACATCATGATAACGAATGCCCTCGCTGTCGAGTGTGGGCTTGATCTCCAGAATACCTTTTCTGATCAGGCGGCGCAAAAGCTCCCGCTCGTGATCTGTGCCTGTGGCGCTTATCTGAACCTTCGGCACGTCTTCAGTCTTCGATCGCTCCACTATCAGACGCCTCCAAGATTGAAGAATACCAGCGTGATCGAAATCAGAACAATCGAATGTCGCAACCCCGCAAGAAGGTTTCCATCCGCGATCTTCCCCGCAATCAAGCCTCCGAAAAACGCCTCAATAAACGAACCCCAAAACAAAATCGAAGCATAGAAATTAATATCAAGCACACCCAGCAGCAGCCCAGCCTCCTTCACGTTCTTGCTCTCCCCTGCAACAAACAACGGCACAAGGAACTGGTGCAAAACCACGAACGCAATGATTAGAAACACCGCTGAAGACATGTAGATCGTCAACAAATAAGGTCTCATGCTAGTGTATTGTTCCTCCTTGTACTCTTCAATACTCGTAAACAGACCGGCACTCGAATCCAACACATCAACCATCCTCCCCCCAGCTTGATTCGCCTCAACCAAGATAGTGCACAGCCGCAAAACGCCAGGACGCCTAACACTGCCGTACAGAGACATAACCGATTCCTCCCAACTCGCACCCATGATGAATGTAGCCATAACCTTCTCAAGCTCCTTTGAAAGAGGCCCATAATCCCGGTTCGACGCCTCCTCCAAAGCCCTAGGAAGCGTCACCCCAGACCGCGCAGCCTCGGCGACATCTCGAAGAAGACGCGGAATATTCGTGTCTACCTGCCTGTTCCATCTGAAATTGACAAATTCCACGACCGTCGGAAAACCGAATACTACGAGAAAACCCAAAACTATGACGTTGTTGGCCCTCTGGCTGAGCGGAATCAAGTACGGCATTTGAGGCACGTACAAGCCCAGCAGAAGCGGTAGCAACATTATCAGAACTCCAACCGCGGCCGAAGAGGCCCAGACAGCCATGCGAAGTTTATGCTTGAAATACAGCATGTTTCAGCTATTCCTCCTCCGGCAGAATCCCGTTCAACATCAAAATGAAAATCATGCTCATTACTGGTAACAGGAAGAAAACAATCAGATTCAGCTGCATCGCAGGCGAAATCCCGAACGCCACAGTTCCCATGACTGACAGAATCGTGATCATCACGATGAACGTTATAGGAGCCAGTACCATCGCCGTAACGTATATCTCCCCAATGGCAACAAGAATTCCCAGAGTCTTCTCCAGTTGCTCACGTTTCACGTTCAAAAGTCGCCTAGTCTCAAAAGACAGCAAACCATTCAAATCTCCACTAGTCTTGATCGTGTTCGCAATCCCAACCAGAAGCTTCCCAAAGACATCAGAAGGGCTACGAGTCTTGACATCCTCCAAAGCCGAGGTTACATCCATCCCCAACACTCGCACATCCGTGATGAACCGCCTTGCCAAATCATTAATGGCTGGTCGAGGCTCAACCTGCGTCACCCTGTCGAGAATCCGCTCAATAGAGATTCCACCAGTCGACAAGACTCCCATGTAGCCTGTGGTGTAAACAAGGTTATTGTCCACCTGCTTTCTCCTCTGCCCTAGACGGAAAAGCGGATGCAGAATGAATGCAACGGAAACAACCAGTGAACCAATGAAGGACAGAGCCGAGACAGCCACAAAACTCTGCAACCAATTTAACCGCAGGAAAACAGAATATACAAAGGCACCTGCCACAAACACGGAAATAAACGCGACGACGGAAGCAAACAGCATGGCTGACATGTATGCTTCATATAATCTTGAAAGCCCGCTCTGGTCATAGATCTGCCTGAACGCCGTGAAATTAGGAACCCTGCTGCCGAACAGCCTGTAGCTTGCTGAAAACAGACGATCAACGAGCCTCATTGCGACTCCAACCTCGTTCTATTGTATACGTCACCAGGATTCAGATAGTAATTTCTGACCACATTCGATATGCTACTATAATCCCTCATCTCTCTTCGAGTCATCCAACTCAAGATTTGCTCCCGCTTGGACAACTCCTCGAGCAAAGCCTCAACCTGAATGTGGCGGAAATCGGCGATCTTCTTGAAGACGAAACTCTCACTGGCAGTCTTTTCGCTGAAATCAAAGGTGTCTGTTATCGGATTCCACTCGCTGATCCGTTTGAGTGTGGCTTTCCCAGTCTTCTCATTAATACCTACAATCTCAGAGACATTCAAAACCCTGCGGATCACGGTTTCTCCACGCTTCGTCCTTGAAATCAGCGCAATAGCATTCATCATCGGAATGAGCATCGATGGGATATCCATGGGCTTGGTCAGCAGTCTCTTCTCAACTGCATCCACGTTCTCAGCATGAATAGTACACAAGCCACCGTGACCAATTGCAATGCTCTGGAAAAGCGTATAGGCTTCCTCACCTCTAACCTCGCCAACAATTATGTAGTCCGGCCTCTGTCTCAAAGAAGACTTCAACAGATCAAACAACGTGACCTCTTGGACTCCAGGCTGGAAAGAAGGACGCGTAACCATTGGAATCCAGTTATCATGCAACCTGAGCTCCCGAACCTCTTCAATCGTGACCACCTTCATCTCGGGCCTGATGAAAGTGCAGACTGAGTTCAGCAAAGATGTCTTGCCTGAAGCCGTTGCGCCGGCAAGGATAATCGAACGCAGGTTCTCTACGAGAATCCAGAAGTAAGCTCCCAAAGCAGCCGAAACGGTTCCAAAATTAATCAAGTCAATGATAGTGAACGGGTCAGTTTTTGTCTTCCTGATCGTGAAGGTATCCCCGCGTTTCGAAACCTCCTCAAGAGTGAGATGAACCCTAAACCCTTCAGGCAATGCGCCCTCAAGAATCGGACTTGAGATCGAGATCTGGTGCCCAGCCTTGTAAGCAAGCCTCGTGACGAAGGCGTCCAACTCGTCCCGCGTGGCGTAGGCAATGTTTGACGGAATCGACTCATAGAACCGGTGCCAAACGTAGACTGGAATGCCAACGCCGTTGCAGCTGATATCCTCAATGGCAATATCTCTTGTGAGAATATCAATGATGCCATAACCTAAGAAGTCCCTTCTGATGTAGTATGTGAACTTGTCAACTGCATCCTCGGAAACGTCAAGCTTGTAGCGGTCTATAGCCTTCCTGATCTGAGACATCAAGAACTTACCAGACAGGACTTCGTCTTTCAGAACAGACAAAGGCACATCGATCTCTTCCTTCAAAATGGCCTTGAGCCTGCTGAGAACCTGCTTCTCATCATCGTCCATCGTCGGCTCAATGATCAAATACTGCAATCCACCAGTTTCCTTTTCAACCTTGATCCCAACATAGCCAAACGGCGGGTTAACGGGGTAGAACTCCTTGAGAGTAAGCGGTTGCTCTTTCTCCAATTCCTCAAGCTTCTTCTGAGCCTCAGAAGACATGACCCGCTTCTTCGGCTTCCTGAAAATTCTAAGAACGGGTCTCCGCATCGTTTCAACTGCAGCTGCCGCTTTGCCAGACACCAGTGACCACCTCGCCCGCTAGGGGGCCTCCTGCGTTACAGTTTTCTGACCGACGACACTGCCGACGGCTGCGTATAGGATGAAAACCTGCGCGGACCCATTCGACGATTTCAGCTCCAAGTAGTACTCTCCAGCAGCATTCAAACCCACCCAGCCAGGATTCGCAACAGAAGTCTGGTCCACTCCATTTCTGAAGGCAACGTTCGTTCCGTTTGCATAGATAGAGATATACGCATAAGGCACAGGGTCGCCTGCGGCTGAAGTGGCTTTGATTGTGTACCACTGCCATCCAGCGTATGGAACGCTGCTTCCACCAGATGAATAAGTAATCTGAAGGTTTATCAAATCGACTTTCATCAAAAACTGAGTAACCGTAACCTTGTAACCCTTGATCTTGACTTTCCATTGTCCAGTTGAGTTCCTAAATTGAGCGGGGTTCAAGCTTGCAGTTTTGCTTTTCAGCTCATCCGTATTAGGAGTTGCGCTGGAGAGGTAGCTGATGTAGCCGCTTCCGCTTGTTGCATATTCGCCGAGAGTAAAATTGTACAGCTGGATAGTCGCTGTCACTTGGCCAGTGTCCCATGCACTGTCAATTTGCCACACAAGCTGTGTCCAAGCCTGCAAATTCGACGAGCCTGTGAACTCAGCTTCGGCGGTGTACTCTCCTGCGGGGGTCCAAAGATGCAGGAACGAGACATCGATTTGCCAACTGCTCTGCACGGCGTCGCCAGTTGTTGTTGCGTCGTGGAACCTTATAGTAAAATTCGCTGAGACAAGGTATGACGAGACTGAAACGTTATTCCATCCACTCGTCAAACTTGCGAAAATATTGTTCCACGCTAGACCATTCCAAACGTCTACTCGAAGACTCTCAGAAGCCATCGTTCCGCCATAAATGCATAGCCATTCATTGGATTGAGTGTAGTTCACTCCTGTCCACTGAGCTTCCAGATTCAATTCGTAATTGCGGCCTCCAAAAGCCACGTAAATGATCTGCCGCCCAGTGGTCTCAACACTACTCCAACTCAGGCGGAACCCGTCAGACAGGAACGACGAGAAATCAGCTGACCCACGAAGAGTAAACGTGTTTGCAGATGTACGATCCCTCCACTGAGCAATACGTGTGTTTAGGGTTTCCATCTCGTTGTCAGAAGAACCGATGGCATCTGGGTCCTCGAACCATGTCACGCTTCTGTCCGTTGAAGTGGCAGCACCAACCGCCATTTCAGCAGTTGAGCCAATCCCGGTTGCAGCTGTGCGTCCCTGAGTAGCTAGCATCACGAGTTTCGGTTGGAAACCTAGGCCAGTGACATCTTGGGTTCCTGTTGCAGTTGGAGAAGTGAGGCTGCCGACATCGTACTCTCCTCCTTTCAGCGCAAGATAGAAGATCGGAGTGCTGGCTGCTGGAGCATCGCTCTTGCTTATCCTGAAACCATCAGTCAGAAAGCCAGTGAAATCTGCAATCGCGTCTTGCGCGCCAGAAGACGGTGTCAACAACAGAATGCAGGAGTCTGTCCTTTGTTGCTGATTCGTATTCATCGTTCCAGCACTGTCGACTGAATTGGCCACCATCGCTCCTCTTTTTGTTGAGGACACGGCGAAACCTAGGCCGACTTCTGCGTGGGTCGTGCTTGTGTCGACAGTCTCGGTAGAAGTCCATAGAAGCATCAGGAACTCTGGTTGGAAACCCAAGCCAGTAACGTCTTGGCTTCCCGTGGCGATTCCAAGATCAAATGATCCAGCCCTTGAGGCAACCAGATCTGATCCACCTAGAGCAATGTAGTGTATGTAGTCGGCTTCGGCCTCGTTTGTCTGCCAGTTCAAGATGAAACCATCATTGTTGAAGGCCGTAACGCTGGCTTGTGCCGACAGAGTTGGAGTGCCGGAAGACAGCATGATTACACAGTATGTTTCAGATCTGCGTCTCCCAGTGTTCGACGTTCCAACCCCATCGTCCGAGGCAAATGCAGTTCCCCGATTCTGGTAAACGCCACTATAGTTGGTGGCAAAACCGTATCCCGCCCGAACGGCAGCAAGTTCGCCAAAAGATGGCTGCCGGGTCCACCAGAAAATGACAGCCTTGGGCAGAAAGCCGACCCCCGCGATCGTCTGCGACCCTACTGCAGTCGCCTTCGCGAAAGCTCCTTTCTTAACAAGAAAGTTCACGGTTGTCTTACCCTCAGCCAACGTGTCATAAATCCCGTCTGGGCCATATTTCTGCGCAGTGAAGTTGCTGTGGGTACCGACCACATCAGAAAGGTCATTGTCTACGAAGTCGTTAATGTCTGTGCTAGCACCGCTCGCGTATGATCGGAAAGTCATGTAGCTGGAATCGTTGGTTGCCAAGTCAGAAATCGAGCCGCTGACGTACTGCGTTGAGCCTACCAAGCTGTATTGTGATGGATGATACGTGGCGCTACAGTTCACGCCAGTTATTGTTACTGCACCTTGCCCTCCTGAAGGCGCACTCTGCACCTGCACATTGGACAACGCATAAGCACCAGCAGGAGCCTGCAAGTAGGAAGCATTGAAGATCACCGTGCCCAAGCTAAGCATGCTGTAGATCCAGCGGAAGAAAGTGCTTTCTCCCTTCTTCAGTCCCTCGACTGAAAGCGAACTCGGTTGCTCCCTAACCGCCACCAAACTTGGCGGATTTGCTGCAAGACTCGCAGTCAGGCTTTCGATCATGTCTACTTCCGTGTCATTGCTTGTTACCGTGAGCAGCACAGTCACGTTGTTTCCTACATAAGCGGTAGGTGGAGAGGCGATCAGAGTAAGCGCAGTCCGCACTTGACTGGCCGGATAGAACCTGCATTCAACCTTGTTGCCCTGCTCTGTGATCAGCTGTATGACGTATTTTTTCCCTTTCAGCACTGTGAAACTAGAAATTAGGCTCTTCGTCTCAGTTGGCAGAATGCTTTCACTTAACGCATAGTATTCTTGACTCTCAGGCGTCACGCTTCTGTTGAATATGCCTAACCAAATCAGGCGCGACGAAACAGAACCTGCATTTTCAACAGTCAGGTTCAGTTTGTTCGTGTCTGTGATTCTCGCGGTCTTTACAATAATGTTTTCTTGGCTTCGCTTCCAATCTGCGTCACCCATAAGGCTGATCGTTGTGTTGTAGTGATCGGTGATGTTTAGGGTGATGGCATAGAAGGCGAAGCCCGAGAGCATAATCAAGATCACAAACGTGGCCCCGATTATGGAGCCAACTCCTCTTCTTCCGCGTTTATGCCTTCCAGTAGACCACACTTGTGCTCCCTCTCTGGCTGACGGCCACAATCTCATACTTTCGCCCCGCAACAATTGAAACAGGACAAGTGAATTTGATTCGCACCAAATCCCAAGCACCGACGCTCGTCCCCTTCCCGCTGGAAAAACTCGTGACAGCAGTCCCATTCACGTACACGGTGTCTATCGTGAACTCTATTTGTCCATAGTTTACCAAAGTCAAATTCATCTGGGTTCCAGTATTCCACCAGACCGTCGCGATTGCAAAACGCTCTCGCGCTTTTTCTTCCTTGAAGCCAGTGAGCAGTCGGAAGGAATCGCTTGAAGAGCTAAATGCTCCAACACTGTAGGCATACAGAATGACGCCAGCCGTAGACACGACTAGGAGAAGCGCGAGACTGGCTATTATCTCGCTAACGCCTCGTTTGTTGCGGAATATATGGCCTAGCATCGTGCATCCTACTTTTTTCCTGCTGGCAAGCAAAACGGGAAAAATGGAGTCGGCTATTTTGCTTGTACTGATTGGCTGATCGAGGTGCCATCTTTGCAGACGACTGTCAACTCGTAGAAGTAGTTCTTAGTCATAGTATTGGTCACGTTGATAAGTGCCACGGCTTGCACGCTTAGAGTGACGCCCGCGCTAGGAATGGCTGTGGCGTTCGCTTTCTCGACGCCGTCCACATATATCTTGGAAACCAGAAGGTCAACGCCGCCGACGTTTCTGATGTAGGCGGTTACTCTGCCTTTTGAAGCATCAGCGTGTATCGTGTCATACTGCACTTGTCCTGTTCGCTGCGGATTCTGCGTTGTGCCGCCGATCCATCCCATGACATAACCGTAGACGACTACGCCTGCTGCCACTGCCAACAGCATCAGAATCAGCGATGCAATGACTGCGGAAAATGCACGCCTCGATCTGAATATTGTTTCCTGTTTCTTCATATTTAATTCACCTTAGCAACACAAAGAGTCACAGCCACATAATAACGTTTTTGAAAACACAATATGAATCAGTAAAGAGGGAAAGTCAAAATCCGAACCAGAAAATGAATCAGCTGAAAGCTGACTCCGGTTCGAACTCGAACCTCGGCTAAGCCTTCAGAGCAGCCAAAGCAAGTTCTCAAAATAATCCTTCTTCAGCTTTTTCTCGCCCTTGTCTATGCCGGGGCATTCATCAGTATGTCGGAACTCTTGTTTCCGTTTGTCTGTAAGTCTGAGTTCAAAGGGGTAAAACCGGCAGAGGATAGGCCTGTGTGCGTATATCGTGCATCGTTTGTTTTCGAGGAAGATGCACTTGCCTTCGTCTGTCGTTTTTCTCATCTCGTACACGTACGGGTCGTGGCCTTCAGTAGTTGTTGCGAACTCCACGATAGGCTTCAACGTGGCCTTGGAGATTCGCTCAGTCTCGCGTTTGAGTAGCAGAATGTGTCTAACGCGTATTGCGGTGTCGCCACAGCAAAGCGCGCACCTCAGGCAGCGAAAACTCACGGTCTTTGGATACTCAAAGTCCAAGTCGTTCCCAGCATACTTTCCTGCGAAGGCCACATGAGATAGAAATTCCCGTTCAGCTTCTGCAGTGTCACGTTTTTCACTCGGTGTCTTTTTGGTCAGCGAAGTCTAGGGCTTTCCTGAAGTGCCGGTTCAGGGTCTCCACGTATTGTTCTATTGGAGCCAATTCGCGGCTTATCACGTTCAGAGTTTCTTCCTTCATGCTGCCTGTTTTGACTATTTGTTTTCCCGCTTCTTTCGAAGCCTCGATTACGTCTTGCACTGGTTGCCTTTTCTCAGCATGTATCTTAAGGCCGGGCTGTGAGGTCTTAAGAGTGCCCCAGCGTACTGCCAACTTGCGTTCTTGCATATTGCCTGAATGTGCACAACCAAAGGCGCAAAGTTGTCCATCTCCCAGAAACCGCAAGACGAAACCAGAACAGCATTTAAATGCTTGTAGCCCTCGCGTAGCGGGTGGCGGCAGTGACCATCCCGCAACTCTATAAACGGCTCGATCGTTGGGATCAGACGGTCAACGAAGTTCGTAAGCGTTCCTGCCATTCCATCCACGTACACGGGCGTGGCTAACACCACCGTGTCGGTCTTCTGCAGCTTGGGATAGACGGTCTGCATGTCGTCGTTCTGCAGGCATTTGCCAGGCGTTTTGACCCAGCAACTCTGGTCTCCTAAGCAGGGGTTCACGTTGAGTTTCCGAAGGTAAAGCATGTCAACTTCGGCTCCCTCCTGCGTCATGCCTTCGATGAAAGGAGTCAATATCAGGGCGGTGCTACCTTTGTCCATATTTGGGCTACTGTTGATGACTAAAGCCTTCATGTTTGTTCATCGGTGTTAGAAAAGTGAGATCTGCTTAAAATTCTTGCTTGATTAACTAACGCCTGCTTTGCGTTTTCAAATAAAGAAAAAAAGGGAGTGGTTATGGGTAGTGTTCGCCGTAGTGGCCGGTGCAGAGGACTACGTCAAGAATTGTGATTTGACCGCTGTCGTTGATGTCTGCATTGGGGTTGTATGCGGGTTGTCCGATTTTGGCCATGTAACTGGACGTGATTTTCACGACGTCTAGGATGCCGACCGCGAAGCTGCCGTCGACATCTCCGGTGATCGTGACGAGCACGCTGCTGTCTACGTAAGTGTTGTCTGCGGTGTCTGTTTCGCCGGGCACTGGAGTGGCGGTGGCGCTTATGCTGTAGTTTCCGTAGGGAACCGATGTGGTGTCCCAGAGGAATGTGAGTATGCGTATTTCGCCCTGCAGCAGGTTGGTTACGGTTTGTGTTCCGACTACTATTGCAGGTGGCAGGCTTGTTGCGTAGACAGTCACGTCGAACGTTTCAGTGAAGTCTCCTTGGTTCTCCACTGTTACGTTGATGTGCATTGTCTGGCCTTTGCCCACTGTTGGCTTCGGCTTGCATCCTTGCTTGCAGTTGGTTACGTTGGTAACGGCGACGTCATGTACACCCAGCGGTGAAGTCGCTACTGCGGCTCGGATGAATGCGTGCCAATTTTGGTTATACCCACCCAAAGCCTGAAGATATCCTGTGAGCTCCCATACTCGGGGAGCATAACCGGGTGGTGGAGGCAGAGCCCACAGCTGAGCAACGTATTCATCATGTGAAACGTATTGGGCGTCGTTGTGTAACATTGGCGGGTGTGGGTATAGGTGTGGCACTGGTGAGCGACCTTGGACTGCTCCAGCCTCATAAGCATCCCAGTACGGGTCGCTTATGAGTAGCTCCAAGTTTGTGGAGTTCACTCCAGCACATGTGACAAAGTGGCCTGCTTCTAGGCTGGGGTTGTCGTACAGCTCAATCCAAGTAGTGCCGGTCCATTGCCAGAACTCCAAGAACAGCTCGACATCTTGACAACGCTCGATCTCCTCCTCAATCCAGTAGAAGTCCGCGAAGTCTTCAGTGTGCTCGTAGAACATACCCGTACTGCCCAGATTCGTCATGGCAACGCTCAAGTCCATCAGGTCTATCACGTTGTTGATCACGATGTCGGCTCGCATGTCCCAGTTTGGTGCTCCGGGTATTGAGCCCATTGCGTTGTTGATTATGGTTATGTCGTCGGGTTCGACTTTTCCGTCTCCGTCACAATCTCCAAGCGGGTTCACGCCTTGTTGCTGGAGGTACTGTGAGATTCCGGTTTCCATGTCAATGTAGTTTGTGCCTTGGTGCGTTAGACCTGTGCGTTGTCCGTCTGTGTCCATGAGGAAGGCGAGGTTTCTGACTAGTGGGTCAACGTTCTGTGGGTCATGATCATCCCAGACTCCCGGGTTGTAGGAAGTCACCAGCGGGAAGAAGTCGCTCATCATCGGTGGGGGCACTGGGTTCGGGTTGTAGATTGTCTCGTACTCTGAGTCAAGCCACCACAACGAGTTTGCAGTCGCCACTGGCCCACACCAAGTATAGATTCCTTGGGCTGGACCCCACTGATCCTGATGCTGATCGAAATCAGGCATTCCGCTTGTCGCGTAGTCATCCTGAGCTGGTTTGAGGTACCATGACTCAGGAGGCGTGTACTGTTCAGCGGTGACGTTCCACGGCGGTGGTGTCGGGGCTGGGCCCATTTGATCCACTGAGTCAACGTGGAACCTGTCTATACCGTCACTCGAGTCTACATGGAACTTCACTCCGGCCCATTGCGTTGGCCAGACTATCTTCCAGTGAGTGCATGGCGCTGGAACCCAGCTTGTCGGGCTGATCACCTTGAACCAGTCACACGCTACGATGCCTGTGATTTTCTTCTCGGCGATTACCTCGAAGGTGGGTGGGTTAAATGTTGCCACGGGGTTTGCGTAGTCGACGTGGAACGTGCCGTCTTGGTTTGATTGGTCCACGCGGAATTCGACATCGTCAACGTTGGGATGGGTCACTTTCCACCATGTACCGGGCGTTGGGGTTTTTGCCAGGTCGAAAGACTGGAACCATGAGCATTGCGCTATGGTTTCCACTTTCTGTCTAGCTGGAACAAGGTCTGTCGGACCCCACGGTATCGGCGCCGGAGACATAGGCAGTACTTGGTCTACGTGGAATGTGCCGTTCGGGTATGTTTGATCGACGTGGAATTCGACACCTGATGGCCCGCCGACGTGCGGGATGGTTACTTCCCACCAAGTCAACGGAGATGGGACAAAACCCTGCGGAGTCTCCACATGGAACCAGTCGCACGTCTTGATTTCCGTAACCTTCCTGCGCGCGATCATCTCGTAGACTGGCAGAAACGGTGGTACGTATGGTTCTGGTGTCACTTCGTCTATGTGGAATTCGCAGCTTTCGTTGGTCCAGTCTATGTGGAACTCGAATCCCGTGGGTTCTCTGGTTTCTGGGTCAAGTATTTCCCACCAACTGCATTCAGCGGGATACCAGTGCGCAGGCCAGTGAACGGTGTAGTATCTGCATGGTTCGACTATGTCCACCTTCATTTCCACCCAGAACGGGACTGGCAGAATCTGAACGGGACCAGGGTACATCATATCGATGTGGAACTCCATTAGACCTGCTTGATCGACGTGGAACTCGAATCCTGTTGGTTGTCCGTCCTTGTCTAAGACTTCCCACCAAGAGCATGGCGGAGGAATGTAACCTGCTGGCCAGAATATCTGTAGCCAGTCGCAGGGCGCGAGAACTCCATCCCCGTTCATGTCGAAAACCTGCATCCGGATTCCTGTCCCGAACTTCATTATGATGCCTGACGAGAACTCCATATTGACGGTGCTGCCAAAGTTGACAGTGTCGCCTGACGTGAAGGTCATCCTTCTGGGCGCGGCATTGGCCACGTTAATCGGCATGAATGTTAAGGCACTAGCGATCATCAATACAGTCAATAGCAAAGCAACAGCATTACTACTAAAATTCCTTCTCATTCTCCTTTCTCCTATTTTAGTTCAACATTACCTATATGCGCAGTACTCCTAGTTAAGATTTCTGTGATTAAGTTCTATTCGAAGAGCCCTTATCAACTGACTAACAAATGCCTATCGATTGACTTGGATGTTCTGAAATGTGCATTCGGACATGTCGAACGTTGCCTCTGATGCATGCGGTTCTCGGTTTCTATGCAGGTTCTGCAGCTATGGTTGTTGCCATCTGTCACCATAACGTTCCACGATAGTGGTTACATCCTGCAGATCTATTTCTGCGTACGGTTGGGTCACGTCTGCGTGGGGGTTCCACTCCAGATCGGCAGGAGTGGTCGCATAAGCAGCAGTGACCTTAACGAGGTCAAGCAGGCCAACTCTCCCGTCATGATTGACGTCGCCTTCAACGTAGGGGCTTACGAGAGGATAGCTGTCCACTGTTTCGCATGGGAGTCCAGTGTCGCCCACACCGTCCCTGTCCAGATCAAGGCCAGCGTAGCTGCTCCAGTAGTTCCCCTCGCAACCGTTGTCCCAGACATTCTGATATGAACTGATCAAATCCACCTGCGCGGTGTTGCCAATCAAGCTATTGTGAATGAACGTGTTGAAGCTGGACGAGAACGCACGTATGCCATAGAGGCTATTCGTAAGCGCATTTCCTCTGAGAAGGTTGCTGTTTGCTTCATAGAGTGAGACAGCTTTCTCGCAGCTCCTGACATTAGTGCCTTCGACCGTGTTGGAGTGTGAGCCTTCGAGGCCGACGCCGACCCAGTCGTTTGCACAATAACAGTTCTTGATGGAGTTGTTGCTGGAATCTTGGAGATAAATGCCATAGTTGTTGTCGCTTGCAGTCACGTTCTCCACAGTCGAACCAGTGAGGTTGTAACAGAAAAGGCCATGCCCATTCTTAGTGAAGCGCACGTTTCTGACAGTCATGTTCACGCCGTTTATGATGTAGAGTGTGCTGAGATTGTCGCCGTCTATGACTTCGTTCCTGACGTTCGCAAGGTAGACGATTGGCTTTCCGTCTGCGTGGTTACTCCTGTCTATTGCGTTGCTGAAGTGAGAGATGCTGCCTCCGAACACGCCGAAGTTGTACCTGTTGTCGTGGATGCTGTTTTCCGTCAGGGTGTTGTTGCCTGAGAACCATAGCCATATTCCATCTTCGTGGTTGCCGTAGACTTGGTTGTGCACGACCTGACTTGAGATTGAGTAATAGAGGTAGATGCCGATTCTGCTGCCCGTTATCTGGCAATTGGCTATGGTGGAGCCGAGGCTTCGGTTCAGGAATACTCCACAATGTCTGTCGGGTGGGAAACCCAAACCTCCGTTGCGCAGGGTGAAGCCACTGATAGTCACGTTATCTGCTTCTAATGCCATAACCGTAGCTCCGTAGCCGTCCACGATTGTTGTCTGCCTGTCCTTGCCTGTCAGCTTGACGGACTTGCGGATCATGACGTTCTCGTGGTAGAAGCCCGGTTCTACCTGCAACGTGTGGCCATCGAGAGTCTCTGGCGCATCTATGGCTTCTTGTATTGATGTATAGCCTGTACGTGTGTTGATGTTCACGACTGGAAAGGCGATCCACGGTTGCATTAGCGGATACTTGTCAACATTGGTGGCACCAACCACGTAGGGCGTGTCGCCCATGCCATCGTTGCCCGTCTCGTTCTGGTCTGGGCCACTGTACAGGTCGGTTCCGTTGTAGTCACTCCAGTAGTTGCCTCCAGACGGATAGCCGTCGTGCCAGATGTTGCCGCTACCTCTGAGTATGAATGGGTGTGTATTGTTTACAAAATTGTTGTGGTAGATTGTGTTTTCGAAGAACGTTGAGTTGTAGTTCATGGAATTGTCTATCATGCCATCGTATGTGTTGTTGACCACGGTGTTGCCGATTATGGTGTTGTATGTGCAGGGCGAGTACATGCGGAGGCCCTGATCGTTGCGGGTGAGGCAGTTGCGGCTTACGGTACAGTTGACTGCGAATTCCAGATGGACTCCTCCTATGATGCAGTTTGACACTTTGTTTCCTATGGCCACGCAGTTAGTTGCGTGAAGAAGCCTGATGCCATAGCCGTTGCTGTCTATGACGTTGTTCATGACTCTGGAGTTTTGAGAGTAGTTGAGTCTGATGCCGTGACAGTTGTGAATTAGGTAGTTGTTTCTTATCTCGCAATTGTCCGCCTGTACGTATATCCCATTTCTTGTCCAGCCCCAGCCGCTGTCGCGAATCGTGAAACCAACGATGCTGACGTTGTCCGCAGTTATGGACACCACTGTTCCGCCTTCGTTTCCGTCAATTATAGTTGTGGCGTTGTTCTCGCCGATGAGAGAGACTGTTTTGTTTACGACAATATGTTCGAAGTAAATTCCTGCTGGCACGGATATGGTGCTTCCCACATCTGCGTTGTTTATGGCCTGTTGTAGGGTTGTGAAAGCCTCAGCATGCACGGTCTTGGAATTGCCAACGACTGCCATTGGCATGCTGGGTAGTAGAATAAGGAACGCGAGATAAAGCATCAGATGTGTTTTAGCTGTCGTGACAGTGTTCACCTGTCTGCTGTTGTTTGCTGGTGAAGCGGCGTTTTCACTATGTAGAATATGGGCTTTGTGCCTAATATTGTTCGCCATTAAGCCTATTCTCTGGTTGATTCTGCCTTGGCAATTGAATGTCTACCGTGTTGGTTCTGGTCACCGTTTGCTGCCGTGTCAACAATAGTTTTTAATAAGCCTAGCAAGAATCCTCTTGGAAGGTACAGCAAAAGGTAAGGGACGATGGCGGGAAGTTCAGGCGTAAAAGTGGTGCTGACTGCTTCGGCTACTGAGATGAGTGACTTCTATAACAGCCCTTTCATTGCTTTTGTAGGGGGTTTCGCGAAGGGTCCTGTGCCTCTGTGGTTGTTGAGGAAGAAGCTGTATCCGCCTGCGGGTCACACGAGCGACGGTAGGGCAAAGTTCGCGCCTTACGGTTTGAGAAAGGTTGAGGCTTTGCTGTTGCAGAACGGCTTCTCGGAATCTGA